>NATN01000076.1 GCA_002085355.1 Candidatus Zhuqueibacterota bacterium 4484_87
TGTTAGTGACAATTCACGCAAATGAAGTGGGTAACCCGGTGCCGTTGATTTACAAAGACACTGTGCGCGTGCGAAGCGTGCTGAGAGCGGAGCTAAAGTTGTCGGCAATAATTTCCTATCCCGAAGGTGCCAAAGACGGTCAGGTTACTACCGGACAACGCTATGAGATTAAGGCGGAGGTGAAAAACAACGGCGGTGCAGGAGTTTATGGCGACGGATTTTTGTTCATTAATTTGGGATCAACGGGAAGTAATTTTGCTGACACAAACGAAACGGTCATCAAACCTTTTAAAATTGATTCTGCGATAACCTGGAGTCTTCGGGCATCCGAGGAGCCGGTTTCCGAATCATTTTTGCAGATCGGCTACGCGGAAAATGGCGTTCCCAAGGACGAGAACACCAATGCCCGGGCTTATTACCACCCGAATAATGATCGGGTGAACATTTCCATCACAACGGTTCCCGGCGGAAATGTAGATTTGACAGCGAAAATTCAGGGGCCTGCCGGAGCTGTGGACGGTGTCATTTCCACGGAACAACGGCTGACGATTTTAGCTCAAATTCATTCAACCGGGCTCAGAGATGTGGAATCCGAATTGATTTTGCCGGGTGATTTTTCCTTTGCGCCGAATGTGAACCCTGTTCAACCCGGAGAATCATCTGCGCAGTGGGAAATTGTTGCTCCGGCGGATTCTGTCTCCTCTGCGGAATTAAAAATAGTCTCACGCGGAATTGATATCAACAATGATACGGTTTTAATTTATAGTGATACCGCGAGGATTAATATTACAGTTGTCAAAAAGGGCTTGGTGGAAGTGGTTGCAGATATCAAATCTCCGCTGGAAGCAACAGACAGAGTTGTTTCAGTGAATCAGAATTTTGTGGTAGAGGGATATTTGATTAACCATGGTCAGGCGCAAAGTCAGGGCAATTATCAATTGGAAATAATACTTCCATCCGGATACACGACGGAAGATTCCCTGGCAAAGACAATTTCCGGAAATGGTCATGCCGAGTGGACGGTGAAGGCGCCGGATCATGAATTGTCAGCCGCAAACATCGAAGTGCGCGTTCCGCCGGGTGTCGGACCTGTGGATGAAAATTCAGGCAAAGAAATGGATTTCTGGAATGCAAACCGTTCAGCTTCATTTGCTGTGACGACATACGAAAAAACAGTGGAAGTGACTGTTTTAACCAATCAAGCGCCGAATACAATTGTCGCGGGTCAGAGCGATGTTTCAATGTTTGGGCTGCGAATTTATAACAGCGCACAGGATGCGATGTCCAATGCGGTCATTTTCAGTGGATTGGAATTGATGGTGAGCGACCGATTTGGAGAAATAGTCAATAACCCGAGTCAGGTGATTTCACGAATTATCGTGCGCGATTATTCAAATGAAGATAACGTCTTTGCCGACCTTACAACAATGGTTTCAAATTCTCTGATAAAATTAGATTTTTCCCATCCGGACACTATTCAGGCAAATGGACAGGACTCTGTAGAGGTGCTCGTTTCTGTGGCAGAGTCGCCCGAAACAGATAATTTTAAAATTGTCATTCCTGCGGATACCAGCATACGCATAATCGAAGCTATGACCGGAAATATTCCTTCGATATCCGGCATTTCAGGCAGTGGGGCGTTTTTTGTTGAGTCCGATTTCGTAGTGATTCGCGGCAATAATTTGAAGGACTCATTTGGGAATTATCCAAATCCCTTCGGCAGCAAAGAACGTCCGACAACAACGATTACCTATTATTTGAAGCAGGACACAAAAGTTGATATTAAAATTTATACACTGATTGGTGAGCTGGTTTGGTCGCGGTCTTTCTCTGCTTCGGACCCGCAAGGCAAAAAGGGGATGCATGACGGCGATGTTGTCTGGGATGCAAAAAATGACCGCGGCAAAAAAGTGCTCAACGGCGTATATGTGGTTTATTTCAAAGCCGGATACGGCGAAACTGCAACGACAAAAGCGGCAGTGGTAAAATAAAGGATTTATTATCGGTGGTGTACTTCACTGTGGAAGTGGAGTACACCTCTCAAGAATTCATCGCTTAAGTTAAGTCTCAGTAAAAAATTGCTGGGATTTTTTTATTTTGACAAGTGAAACTAACTGACAAAAAAACATGTATAAAATAAAAAGTTTGACAAACGGTATTCTCTGTGTTAGAAAGGAGAGTACATCTTCTGTACCCACACTAAAAATGAAAATCTAACTAAGGAAGCGGATGACATTTCTCAATCCATTTGTTTTGTTTGGTTTATTTGCAGCGGCAATTCCAATCATTATCCATTTTTTGACTCGCCAGAAAGCAAAAGAAATTCCTTTCAGCAGCTTGCGTTTTCTGAAATTGCTTGAAAATCAACAAATTCGTCGCTTGCGCTGGAAGCAAATTTTATTGCTCATCATTCGTACGATGATTATTTTGTTTATCGTGCTTGCTTTTGCGAGACCCACTTTGAAAAGCAAAAATTTTTGGGGCGTCGGCTCCAAAGCGAATACTGCTGCTGTGCTAATTTTAGACAACAGCATGAGCATGAGCGTTGAAGAAAACGGAATATTGCTGTTTGATAGGGCAAAACAGATTTTTTTTGATTTGGACGAAATTTTTTCCGCAGGGGATGAAATTTATGGGATTTCACCAATACCAGGCGCTCCGCTTATTTTTGAAGGTCCGCGATACAATTTTAGCACAGTAAAGAAAATTGTTCAAAAAATGGTCGTCTCCCAGCAGGAAACAGATTTTATTCCCGCTATTCTGGAGGCAAAAAAAATTCTATCGGATGCCCACCCGGCGAACAAAGAAATTTATTTAATTTCCGATTTACAGACCTTTGGCTGGCGGGATACAGCGAAAATAACCTTGCCGTTATTGCCTGAAAATACTCAGAAAAAAACAAATCTCATTGTGCTTCCTGTACAAAAGAAACGAGTAAGCAATTTGTCGATTGCAAAAATTTCCATTGCTAACCAAATTATTGAAAAGGGAAAGGTAATGGAAATAAGTGCTGTTGTAAAAAATACTGGCAGTGAACGCGCAAAAAATCGATTGCTGCAAATTTTCCTTGATGGCAAACGGGTGGGACAAGCGACAATTTCATTAGACGCCGGAGATTTGAAAACGGTGAATTTTAAAATTGTACCGGAAAAAGTCGGTTTTGCCACCGGGTCTGTCTTGCTTGAAGATGACGATGTGTTTGCCGATAACAGAGCATATTTTACATTTGTAACGCCGGAACAGGTGAGAGTTGTTTTTATCGCGCCGAGTGAAAACGATGTGCGTTTTCTCAAACTGGCGTTGAGCCCGACGTCTGAATCGCAATCGAGAATTAAGACCACTTATCTTTCGCCGCAGCAGGTTACTTTTAATGCAATGAAAAATTTTGATGTAATTATTTTAGCAAATATCCGGCGAGCAGATAGGAATTTGCTCAATGCGGTAAAAAGTCATTTACAGAACGGAAAAGGGGTGATTTTGTTTCCCGGTAGCGACATGGATTTGCGACAATTTAACGATAATTTTAACCGCGAACTCTCTTTGCCGGAATTTACCGAAACCGAAGGAAAGTTGGGGCGGAAAGATTTTTTTATCAGTCTGGGAAAATTTGACGCTGATCATCCGATTTTTGCCGGAGTTTTTGAGAAAAAAAAACCGACTTTTTTATCACCGGCGTTCAATTTTTTGGTAAAATTTCGCTTACAGCCGCAACACAACGTAATAATGAATTTCAGCAATGGCGATCCCTTTTTAGTTGAAAGCCGGTTCGAGAGCGGAAAGTTTTTACTTTTTGCTTCTGCTGCAGATCCCGGCTGGTCAGACCTGTTTTTAAAAGGTATTTTTGTACCGCTCATGCACAGGGCTGTGATGTATGCGGCAAATACTACCCGTGAAGATGGAAAGCAGTTATTTGTTGGAGACAGAATCTCTGCTTCGATTGCAAACGTGAGCAATTTTTCAGATTTGGAAATGGAAACCCCAGATGGTACGCGAAAGAAAGTGATTCCCGTGATTGATAACGGCGCTTTGAAAGTTCGTTTTTCGGAAACAAATGGGGCCGGCATCTATCGTCTGTACCAAAAAGATAATTTGCTTGCGGTTTGGGCGGTGAATTGCAATCCGGAGGAGTCAGAGTTTAATTATTTTTCAGAAAGTCAATTGAAAAAAACTATCGGCACAGCAGAGATGATGAGCACGGACGATGTAAGTTTTCTGGCAGAAAAAATCAGAGCTGTTCGTTATGGAAGAGAATTGTGGAAATTGTTCGCTGCTGTAGCATTCATTTTATTGCTGATTGAGATGTGGCTTTCGCGTGAAAGCGAAGCCCCGGAAGAAAAAACAAAAGGTGCTATTTTTGAGAGAAACAGATAGAGAAAAAGCGATCATTGTCGGCGTTATCCACTCGCAGCAAGGCAGGGAGTTGCTTGTCGAATATTTGGATGAACTGGAGTTGCTGCTCGATACAGCGGGCGCTGATGTGGTCAGGAGAATGGTTCAGGAACGAAAAAGTTTTGACTCGGCGTATTTGGTCGGAAAAGGTTTTGCAATGCAGATCAAAGAGGCTGTGGAATCGGAAGACGCGGATATGGTCGTTTTTGACGATGATCTAACGCCGGCTCAGGTGAGAAATTTTGAACAACTGTGCAAAACGAAAATAATGGACCGCAGTGGAATTATTCTGGACATCTTTGCCAGACGCGCAAGAACCAGAGAGGCGAAAACACAGGTTGAATTGGCGCAATTGCAATATTTTTTGCCCAGATTAACAAGAATGTGGACGCATTTATCGCGTCAGTCCGGCGGCGCCGGAATCGGTTTGCGCGGGCCCGGCGAGAAGCAGCTTGAAGTGGATAGGCGTATTGTTCGAAAAAGAATCACAACCCTGCGCCGGGAATTGGAAAAAATTTCCAGACAGCGGGAAATCCGCCGATCACGACGGAAAGACTTGTTCAATGTCGCGCTATTGGGATACACTAACGTCGGCAAGAGCACGCTAATGAATGCGTTGACGCAATCTGATATTTTTGTGGAAGATCGGCTTTTCGCCACGTTGGATTCCACTGTCCGGCAGATGCCGCATTCGGGACAGGAAAATATTCTTCTTATTGACACTGTCGGTTTTGTGCGTAAGTTGCCGCATCATCTGGTTGCTTCTTTTAAAAGCACACTGGAAGAAACCCGTGACGCAGATTTGCTCATTCATGTCGTAGATGCCAGCCATCCCTATTTTAGAGATCAGATGAAAGTTATCCGCAATGTGATGCGTGATTTGAAATTAGATGATATACCTTCGCTGCTTGTCTTCAATAAAATCGATAAAATCGAAAATAAGGAATTTCTGGGAGAACTGAAACGGGAATTTGAGCCATGTTTTCTTGTTTCTGCCCAACGCCAGATTTTTATTGACCAATTGAAAGAAGAAGTAATCAATCAGGCGCGCGCCCAGAGTATAAAAGCACGAGTGAAAATTTCCCTTTCGGAGCAGAAGAAACTTTCTTCGGTTTATGAGTGGGCAAAGATTTTACAGAAGAAATATGAAGGCGGATTTGTTATTTTGGATATCGAATTTCCTGTGGCGAACAAACGCTGGTATTATCAATTGATAGAATCCCCGGATTCTGTTGCTTGACAGCTAAACCTGACGAGAAACCTCATGCGAATTTTAATCATTGATGATGAACCAAATATCGGAAAAACGCTTGCCGGATTTTTATCCGATTTAGGACATGAAACAGCAACTTGTTTTGAAGGAAAATCCGGTCTGCAAAAGGCGCTCGATGAAAATTTTGATTTAATTTTTCTGGATGTAAAGTTGCCGGACATCAATGGCTTGGAGATTTTGCAGCAGGTGAAAGCTGCCAGGCCCAGCCTGTCGATAATCATGATCAGCGGAGAGGCGGATTTGCAAACCGCTGTTAAGGCGACCAAGCTGGGGGCATACAATTTTTTGGAAAAACCATTGAACCCGGATCGGCTGACTCTGGAAGTGAAGAATCTCGACCGGCAACAAAAGATGATGCGCGAATTTTCCGATTTGAAGAAATTGGTGGAATCGGAATATCAACTGATCGGAAAATCGCCGGCGATGGCGAAAGTGCGGCAGGAAATAGAGCGTGCAGCGCCGTCTGATGGGCGAATATTAATTTTTGGGGAAAATGGAACCGGAAAAGAGCTCGTTGCCCGGGAAATTCACCAGCGCAGCCAGCGTCGCAATGGGCCATTTGTTAAAGTAAATTGTGCCGCGATTCCCAAAGATTTGATCGAAAGTGAGCTCTTTGGCCATGAAAAAGGCGCGTTTACCGGCGCCATTCGTCGAAAAAGCGGACTTTTCGAGGAAGCGAATGGTGGGACATTGCTTTTGGATGAGGTCGGGGATTTATCCCTGGAATCGCAGGCGAAATTATTGCGCGTTCTTCAAGAGAATGAATTCAACCGCGTTGGCGGTACCGCCCCGGTTAAATTTAATGCGAGGATTATTTCCGCTACAAATAAAAATCTACCTGAAGAAATCAGTCGTGGGAACTTCCGTGAAGATTTATTTTTCCGGCTCAATGTGATTCCCATTCAGGTGCCGCCTTTGCGTGAAAGAAAAGAAGACATCACGCTTCTCATCCGGCATTTTATCCGTAATTACAGTCTCAAAAATGGAAAAAAGCAAAAAATGATTTCTCCGGATGCACTGTCGCTTTTTTTTGAATATGACTGGCCCGGTAATGTTCGCGAGCTGAAAAATTTTATTGAGCGGCTGGTGATCATGATAGATGGCGACGAAATTTTACCTGACCATGTGCAGGCATTTTTCCCCGATGTTTCTCTAAGGCAAACGACAAAAAATGATTTTTCGCATTATTTGTCAAATGATGAAATGTCCTTGAAGGACAAGTTACGTGAATTTGAAAAAGAACTTTTGTTGAGGGAGTTTGAAAAAACAGCGGGAAATATTTCCCGGATGGCAGCGAATTTGAAAACTGATCGTCCCAATCTGCATCGCAAGCTGAAAAAATATGGAATTAAAAAGTGAATGAAAGAATAAATAGGTTTAACAATCAAGAGCGAGCTTTGCATGAATCTGCGTTTCGGTGGCAGAGTAATTTTCAATCGAGGATAAAAAAATGAAATCAAAACTCTTCGCATGGGTATTAATTTTATTGCTCGTTGAATCCCTCTTAGCGCAGGACGATATTGCTAACTTTCAGCGTAAAGGCACCAATGTCAAATATGATATTGATGACTGGATTACCTATTCTATGACACGTTGGGTGACATCTGTTTCCGAGGGCAGAAATTATATTTACTTCGGAACGACTGGTGGGATCATGCGCTATGACATGTACTCTAACAACTGGGATCGGTGCTGGACAGTGAGCGACGGCTTGCCGGATAATTTTGTGATTACTGTGGCATACGATTTTAACACAGATTATCTCTGGTGTTCCACAAGTTTTGGCGTGAGCGTATTTCGGAGCGTTTGGAAAAGATGGGAAAATTATTTCAAAGACGAACTCGGAATTGTGCCTGGCGATGATATTGTCTCCATTGGATTTGATGAGCAAAATGTCTGGTTGCAGTCCAGAGACGGCGAAATTTTCCGTAGCCAGAACCAGCAGGGGACTTTTTTTCGGGAAACAGGAAGTTCCATCAATTTTGACGCTATCCATTGGTCGAATGAGAACGTTTACAACGAGAAAAAAGCGTTAGATCTTTACATGACAGGCAATAATTTTTTTGACTCCAAAGGGTTTATTCGCGATACGAATCTCGATGAATACAAGGTAACCAGCTATCTTCACGATCACTGGAACAATATCTGGATTGGCACATGGGGCCTTGGCGCTGCACAGGCGGATTCCCGCATTAAAACATTGGAATTGATTCCCTATGGTTTATTCATAAAAAATGTTGCGGCATTCGATTTTGATGAAGAAGGAAAACTTTGGGCGGGTGGATCAGGCGCTTACAACGGACAGAGTGGTATCACTCGCTGGGATTTATACAATAATGATGTTCGTTATTTTCAGGCGAGATTTGAGAATACCATGTACAGCGATCAGGCAACAGCAATGGCAACGGATGGTGAATATGTCTGGATCGGAACGGAGAATGGATTGCTTCGCTACAATCGTGAAAGAGATGAGTGGAAAACATTTGATACTGGCAGCGGATTGAGGGATAACTGGGTTTTGGATGTTGAGGTTGATTCCAATTTAGTCTGGATTGGCACCAGCCTGGGACTTAATTTACTGGAAAAAGACCGGATGTACGTAAAAGATTACCGAATAAAGGATTTTGCCTCCAGAGATATTCTCAATATGCCTGTTTACGATGTAGAGGTGATGGAAAATTTATTGTGGGTGGGCACAGATTACGGTATCTATGTTTATGATAAAAAAGAAAAAAGAGGTGGTTTTGAAAATGATACCAATGGCCCGCAAAACAATCGTATCACGGCAATTGGTGTTCTGGATACCCGAGAGGTTTGGGCTGGTATGGAAGACGGCGTGGCGGTTTTCGATGTGCAGAAAAAAGTCTGGCTCGGCGCCCCTGAGAGACGCTTTCGCTCTTCTGATCGCGTCAACTTTATCGTAGTGGATGACTCCGCCGCCTGGGTTGGAACCAATGACGGAGTTTTGAAATTTGATAAACGCCGCAATCGCTGGCGCCGTTTTACTATTGAGGATGGTTTGCCGGATAATATTATCAATTACATTCTGCTCGACGGCGATTATATCTGGTTTGGCACGCCGGAGGGGCTCACTCGGTTTTACTGGAATTCATCGTATCGGATTGATTGAATCAAAATTGAAAATGTCAAATTAATTTTTATATTTAAAAAAAATGGAACGAAGAAATGGATTGGAAAGAATCTTCGCGATTGAAACGCACACTTCATGAAATGCCGGAGTATGTCAGGGTCGCGCTTGAAGAAAGCAAATTGATGGAGGCATACCGCGAACGTCCGCCTTATCAGCAGAATGACTACATTGGTTGGATCAATC
>NATN01000077.1 GCA_002085355.1 Candidatus Zhuqueibacterota bacterium 4484_87
GATGGATTTTTGGGCATCTTCGGGGCTCAAAATTTTTAATGCAACCATTAAAACTGCTGTGACAGCGGCAGCTAAAATGATGGGCATAAGATTGAGAGCAGCAGAGAGCACTAACCCGAATAGCAAAATGAGCGCCAGATTTCCTTTCCATTTTGGTTTTGAATAAATATTCAGGCTGGAAGATACGAGGGTGAAATCTTTTTGGTGATACCATTTTTTGTCAAAGCCTTTTTTTGCCAAAATGAAAAGCGTGTCTCCCGGGCGAAAAACAATGTCTCCGACTTTTTTATTGATTCGCTGACCGCTGCGATGAATTGCCAGAATGACCGCTTGATATTTATTTCGAAAATTACTGTCACGGACAGTCAGCCCGTTGAGCGGAGAAGATTCTGAAACAACGGCTTCGTAGGTTTTTATTTCATCAGAATCGATATTTTCCAGGTCAAAATCCGAATCCTTTATAACATGCAGGCCGGGCGTTTTTTGCAGTTCATAAATTGTTTGCGGTAGTCCGGTGAAAAACAAGCGGTCATTCAATTTGATTTTTTCATCGGGACCGACAGGCGCGATGATTTTTGTTCCCCTGGTAATCTGGAAAAGAAAAAGCCCTTGCAAATGGCGCAGGTTGGCTTGTTCGATGGTCTTTCCGATATTCGGATATTCTTTGCCGACTTTCATTTCCACGACAAATTCGCGGGTGTTTTCATCCAGTTGTACGATCGGGTCTTTGTGAAAAGGCAGCAAACGATGTCCAACGAGCGCAATGAATAGCAATCCTAAAATGGCAACTGGCAGGCCGACTTTGGTGATTTCAAAGAAAGTGAAACCCGAGTAGCCGTGGTCCATCAGCATTCCATGAATGATCAGGTTCGTACTGGTACCGATTAGCGTTGTAACGCCGCCTAAAATAGCAGCGTAGGAGAGCGGAATTAAAAATTTTGAAGCAGCTAAATTGTTCTTTTTTGTCCAACTTTTGACGATGGGAATGAGAGACGCGACAATTGGAGTATTATTCAGAAAAGCGGAAAGTCCTGCCACCGGAAATAAAAATCTGATGTAGCGGACAAATGTGCTCGTGTTTCCATTTCCTAAAATTTGCAATATGATATTTTCAAAAGCGCCTGAGCTTTGCAAGGCTGCGCTAACAATGAACAAAAATCCGACAGTGAGCATTCCTTTATTGGAAAAACCGTTAAATGCTTCATCAATAGAAACAACATTACCAAGCGTGAGCAGCAATAAAGCTGTGAATACAATGAGCGCCGGTTTGAAATATTCTTTTGCCAGCGCAATTGACATGAGAATGATAATTATTGTCGTGTACCAGAACTCAAAATTCATCATTTTCCCGATAAATTTTATAATTTGTTATATAACCAATACATGCAAATTTGAAAATTGGCGAAATGCTATTGAAATGCAGATTTACTTTGCAAATTTTGAGCCAGAATTAATTTGCGCGAAATCAACGAGAAATTTACCAGCAAAACTTATTAGTTTGTGTTGAATTTAGCCTACAATGAATAGCTCACTTTTCATTTGAATAAATTAAGTCCCGCATAAAAAAAGCAAAATTTACCTTGAATAAATTCATTAAAAATATTATATTTAATTTAATTGTAATTCATGTTTTTAATGCGTAGTTGAAATGTGAAGAATTGAAATGTGTAATGATGTCATGTAATTGGAGGAGTAATTATGTCGAATCAAATTGATGCGATTATGAACCCGAAATCGATTGCGGTGGTTGGCGCATCCAATCGGCCGGGAAGTGTTGGATTAGCAGTAATAAGTAATTTAATTAAGGGCGGTTATCAGGGAGTGTTGTATCCGGTAAATCCAAAGACTCAATCAGTTCAAAGTATAAAATCGTACCCGTCCCTTTCGGATATTCCTGATCAGATTGATTTAGCCGTAATTATCGTGCCGGCAAAGGTTGTCAGCAATGTCCTGGAGGAAGCAGGTAAAAAAGGCGTCAAAGGCGCAGTAGTGATTACGGCAGGTTTCAAAGAGGTCGGCGGTGAAGGCGTTGAATTGGAAAATAAATTGCGCGAGACCGCCCACGAATACGGCATCAGCGTGATCGGGCCCAACTGCCTGGGCGTGATCAATAACGATGCCCACATTAGGATGAATGCCAGTTTTGCAACAAAAATGCCTCTCCCCGGAAATATCGCTTTTATTTCCCAGTCAGGCGCTCTGTGTACGTCAGTTCTGGATTATGCGGACGGGCGCCACATTGGATTTTCAAAATTCATTAGTTTCGGCAATAAAGCGGATGTGAATGAAATTGATTTATTGAATTATTTGAAAGATGATCCGGAAACAGACGTAATTTTGATGTATCTAGAAGATATTTCCGACGGTCATAAATTCTTAGAGGTCGCACGCGATATTGCCTGGAATGCGAGAAAACCGATGATCGCGCTCAAATCCGGCAGATCTGCGGCAGGCGCCCGGGCAGCGGCTTCCCACACAGGATCCCTGGCAGGTTCTGACTCAGCCTATGATGCAATTTTCCGCCAGAGCGGCATTCAGCGTGTGGACCGAATTGATGAACTGCTCGATTATGGTGTGGCTTTCGCGCAACAGCCTTTACCAGAAAACAACAGAATTGCTATTATTACTAATGCTGGTGGCCCTGGAATTATGGCAACTGATGCTGCAATCAGGACAGGTCTGGAAATTGCCGAATTTTCTGAAGCGACAAAAGAAAAACTCAAGCGTGATCTTCCGCCAACGGCTTCGATAAATAATCCCGTGGACGTTATCGGAGATGCGACGCATGAACGTTACGAAGCTTCGATCCGCCACATTTTGCTGGATGAAAATGTAGATGGTGCGATTGTGATTTTAACGCCACAGGCGATGACCGACATTGTGGAAACAGCGCAAGTTGTTCCTCGTGCCGCAGAATTGATCAACAAACCAGTGCTGTGCTCGTTCATGGGGATTGTCGATGTTTCTGAAGGAATCAAAGTTTTGGAGAAAAACGGTTTCCCCAATTACGCCTTTCCAGAGCAGGCGGTACGCGCCATGGCTTCCATGGTTCGCTACAGCGATCACATGAAATACGGCGATCGGGATTATGTGCATTATGACGTCAACGAAGAAGCTGTCCGTGAAATTATTCGGACAAAGTTGAAAGATAGAGATTCCAGTTACCTGACGCAGCAGGAAGCAAATGTCATTCTGAAACATTACGGCTTTCCGGTGCTGCCGAGCAAGTTGATCACAGATGTCAAACAGATCCCAGATGCGGGGAAAGAAATCGGTTATCCTGTGGTGATGAAAATTATGTCCCCGGATATCGTCCACAAATTTGATGCTGGCGGAGTGATTTTGAAAATTCACTCTGACGAAGAAGCGCGGCAAGCGTATGAAAAAATTTTAGAAAATGCCCGCGCCTACAAAGCTGATGCCAAAATCGAAGGTGTACTCATGGAGAAAATGGCGGGTAAAGGCATTGAAGTCATTCTTGGCGCTTTTAAGGATCCCAAGTTTGGGCCCATGGTGATGTTTGGTCTTGGCGGCACTTTTGTTGAAGTAATGAAAGATGTCAGTTTTCGTCTCGCACCCATGTGGAAGTTGAGCGCTGAACGAATGATCAAAACAACTAAAAGTTACAAATTGCTCCAGGGCGTTCGCGGCAATCCTCCCTCAGACATCGAGGCAATTCAAGATTGCATTTTGCGTCTGTCCCAATTAGTAACCGAACATCCTGAAATAGCGGAACTGGACATGAATCCTCTGATTGTCTATCCCGAAGGTCAGGGATGCTCCGTGGCAGATTCGAGGATTTTATTGAAAAAGTAATTGAGAAATAAAAAAAGCCCGGTCTTTTTTGAAACGATCGGGCTTTTTTGCAAATAACAAGATAAGGGGATTCCTGAATTTGATTTAATTGCTGTGATTTTGTGAAACAAAAGAACGTTGGAATCAAAAAAGTAAAATGAGAAAAAAAATAGCAAAAATGTGCACAGGACAGCATTAGCACATATCATTAGCCGATAATTAATTGTATAGAAAATATTGCTAAAATTTTACTTGATATTGTTGAAAATTTTTAAGATATTGAAAAATAAAAAAAAGCTCGGGCACCACTCCGAGCTTTTTGAAGGAGAAAAGCACCAAGATGTTTTATAAGGAACACAAAGAGGGAGGTATTTAGGGTCTTTTTTATTTTAAAAATTTTGTTTTCAAATTTGGGCGTGCCACATCCCATCATCATCACTCGCTTGTCCAGCGGTTTCCCAGCACGCCCTTTTTTTGTCTCTTGAATCGCTCTCGCCTTAATATATAACAAACAGCGTGCCAAAGATTTTAACAAAACTATAACTTAATAAGAAACAATTAGTAAGGTCGGTTTGTGAAGTCCGGGTTGATAATGTATGTCGCTTTTCGAGAGGAGCATTTGTTTAAATCTCGGCATGCAAAATAAATGTGACTTTCGTGTAAACAACCAATAGACTATTTTTAAATGAATTAATGATGAATTGTAAAAGTGTTCAAAATCCGGCGTGGTTTCGGAGTTTGAACACAGTACAAAGAATGGGACGTCCAAAAGATGGGCACGGCAATTCCGATGACTTTTTACTTGCAATTTTTAATCGGAATAGTTATTTTGTTTAGAAATCCTATCACTTTTTCACACGGAGTAAAACCAAATCAATAATATTTGAGGAAAAATAAATTGATCTTAATCAGTGGTTGCCTCTTGGGTGCAAATACGCGCTATGACGGAGAGAATAATCGTTTTTCACATCCACGACTGATGAGTTTGCTGGCGCAAGGCCAGTTGCTTCCTGTTTGTCCAGAGGTCGCCGGTGGGTTGGAAACGCCGCGCTTGCCGGCGGAAATTATCAGAGGCGACGGAAAGGATGTTCTTGCGGGAAAATGTTCTGTTGTGGATAACGCTGGCGTTGATGTCACTGAAAAATTTCTTGCTGGCGCCGAAATCGCTCTGTCTGTGGCGAAACTTCTGAAAATTAAAGCGGCAATTCTCAAGGACGGCAGTCCGTCTTGTGGATCCACATATATTTATGACGGTACGTTTTCAGACAAGGAAGTGAAGGGATGCGGAGTAACGGCAGCGTTGTTGGAGGAAAATGGTATCGAAGTTTACAGCGAAAATAATCTGGAACAGCTCATTGCAAAATTGCAGGACTAATTCGTAAAAAAATCATTTTAAATTTTTGATTAATCCCATGCCTGAATATCCAGATATTTGTATCTACGTAGAAAAATTGAAGACACTCCTCTCCGGTGAACGATTAGAAAATTTTCGCGTTCTCAATCCGTTTGTGCTGCGTTCGGTTTCTCCCTCGCCTGCTGAATTCGTTGATAAGAAAATTGTGGATTTTCATCGCATTGGCAAACGGATTATCTTTGAGTGCGAAGATGAATTTTTCGTCGTTGTGCATTTGATGGTTGCGGGAAGATTCCATTGGAAAGATCGCGACAAGAATGTTGCACGAAAAGTTGCGCTGGCTGCTTTCAACTTTTCCAAAGGAACACTTTGGTTAACCGAAGCTTCCACGCAAAAGCGAGCTTCAATTCACTGCGTGAAGGGCAAAGAAAATTTAAGCAAATTTGACCGCGGTGGTCTGGAAGTCATGGATGCCGCGTTTGATGAATTTCGCGAAAGACTCTGCTCTGAAAATCACACGATCAAACGGTCATTGACCGATCCCACGCTTTTCAGTGGCATTGGCAATGCGTATTCAGATGAAATTTTGCATCGAGCGCGTTTGTCGCCCATTCTGCAGAGCCAGAAAATGACGGACGAACAAATCGAACAGCTTTTTCAGGCGACAAAAGATGTGCTGGCAGAATGGACCGAGCGACTACGCAAAGAAAACGAAGACAATTTTCCGGAAAAAGTGACTGCATTTCACGATAAGATGGCTGTACACGGCAAATTTGGCGAGCCGTGTCCGGTATGCGGCACTCCTATTCAGCGAATTCGTTATGCCAGCAATGAGACCAACTATTGCTCCACATGTCAAACTGGCGGGAAGATTTTAGCAGACAGGGCACTGTCTCGATTGCTGAAGAATGATTGGCCGCGCTCGATCGAGGAATTGGAAGACCGAATTTCGGAATAAAAGAATTTGACAATTGATTTTTCCAAAAAATTATTTTGTGGTTGAACTTTCAAAATCAGATACACACAAAAAAGGGAATTAGCGCATGCAAAAACGAACTCCATTTCCGCCAGTGTTTTGGGTGGCAAACTCCATTGAAATTCTGGAAAGATTCGCTTATTACGGAATTTACCTCGGCTTTGGCATTTACATGGAATATCTCGGTTACAGCAAGGCGCAGTTGGGAATCGTTCAGACGATTTTTTTGCTCTTTTCTTACATCATTCCGGTGATCTCCGGTACTTTTGCCGATCGCTATGGTTTCAAAAAAGTGCTTATCATTTCCTATCTCGCCTATTTGCCTTCAATTTTGCTGCTAATCATTACCAAGTCTTTTTCCGGGATCGCATTGACCATGCTCAGTATCGGTCTGGCAGCAGGAATATTCAAGCCGCTCGTTTCAGGCACAGTGCGCGTAACGACAGACGGCACAAATAAAACGCTGGGATTTGGCATTTTTTACGCCATGGTTAATGTCGGGGCATCTTTCGGCCCCATAGTCATGGGACGATTGCGCGCCATTTCCTGGAATTATGCATTCATCGCTGCGGCAATTTCCATCGGCGTGATGCTTTTGGTGACGATTATTTTTTACAAGGAACCGGAGCGCGAAATTAAACAAACCTCATTGACACAAAAGTTTAAGGAAATGGGTGTAGCCCTGTCTGACAGAAAATTTTTGACATTTTTAATTCTCATTGGCGTATTTTTCTGGATTCCGCTGTGGGCGTTTTTCAATTTGCTCGCCATGTACGTTGACAAAAATCTGGATACGATCAAATTGTATCTTGACGTCAAACATGTTTTAGGTGCTACTGTAGCAAATTTTATCTCTCGCCCCGAAGGCGAAGAAGGAGTTAGGCGGTTACTTGGCGAGAGCATTTCACACACAGGGTATATCATCATGGTTTTGCAGATTTTTGTCTCCAGAATTGCTGAAAAATTCAAGGCAATCCCGATTTTTTCAACCGGATTATTTATCAGCGCGTTAGGATTCCTCGTGCTGGGTTTTGCTCATGCCAGCAGTTCAAGCTGGGTTTTTCTGGGAATTATGCTTTTTGCCATCGGAGAAATGACCTCGTCGCCACGGATTCAGGAATACATCACCTGGATGGCGCCACCGGAAAAAGCCGGACTTTACATGGGCACAAATTTTCTCGCCATAGGCATCGGCGCTTTCAGCGGAATTATTTACACGCCGCTTTACGGCTACTTCCGTGAAATGGGACACCCGGAATATGTCTGGTACACTTTGGCAGGGCATGTATTGATTGGAATTGTAGTCATTTATTTATTCATCAAAAAAGCCGGTGAATTTAAGGAATTGACCGATTAATTTTAAAATGAACAAAACTTTTTGGGCATAACATGGATTTGTTAAAATTTATTGAGAATTTTGAGCGCGAATTAGAAAAAAGAGATATTTCTTTTTTCCCGTTGGATTTTGTTCATGGGTATTTGACTGGCATCGGCATTTCGCCAAGGATGATAATGCCGAATGAGTGGGTAAATCATTTACTTAAGAATGAGATCGAATTCAAAAGTAATGATGACGCCGAATTTATTTTCTCCTTTTTGCTTGAATTGTATAGTAGAATTATTGATGAAATATACAGTGGAGAGATAACCCCATTGCTGCCGGAAATTGATGACGAAAATGGCGTACGAATAGAAGCAGAAGGTTGGTGCAGAGGGTTTATTTTTGCGTCATCTTTTTTCAGTAATGAGTTTTCTCAATACATGGAGGAAGACGACGACAATCTGATAGATATATTGATATTGAGTTATCTGGCAGGAGTTGGCGAAACAAGTAAACTTGTATTACAACAAATTATTGTCGATTGGGAAGATGATGATTTGGAACTCATTGATGAGATTCCGGCGATCATATTATCCATGTATGACTATTTTCGAAGAAATTTTTCTGACGGATATGATTTTGATGATGAATTTGGAGGACAAAAGAAAATAAAACCGATAAAAAAAGCGACTCCGAAAATAGGCCGTAACGATCCTTGTCCTTGCGGGAGTGGGAAGAAATATAAACATTGCTGTGGGAAAAATATTAAATAACTGTAAAAACAAACAAACGGGAAAACCATGAAAATTGAATTTAATGAAAACGAGCTAAAATCTCTGGTGCGGCTGGTCTATCTGGCTGATTTTGTTGTGGATATGGGTAGTGATGAGCTGGAAGAAGGCGACTATGCCAATTTTCAGGATGTCATTAATAAAATTTATCGCATTGTCGGCAATTCGTCTCTGCATGATATGGTCGAGCATGTTGGCGGGGATGAATATGAAGCATCGGAGACTCTATTGGCGGATCCGGAATTAGACGCAATTATAGAAAATTTTGAAAACAACAGTTTCTGGGATCGTCTGGCTGAAATGTTGGTGATGCGGGATGTCGTGGAAGAGATACCCGGGGATGAATATAGCAAAATTAAACCGGCGAAAAGAGCTGCTATTATTGATGATCATTTTAAGAGTTATTTTCAGGAATTTGAAAAGCACGGTGTGACCCGCCTTCGGATTGTGGGATGGTGAAATTAAAGGCAAAGTATCTCTGCAAATTTAAAGTTTTGGTTTAAAATTGCAGGGATAATTAAAAAAACAAACATCCATATTCCTTAATACTACTTAGTCAGATTTCCTAATTTTTTGTTTTTTAAAATATTCTTTAGCTTTAGCCCGTTTTTGATGACGAATTTCCATTTGATGTAAAACCCGAAGAAATTTTTTTGAGCACTTTTACAGAAAAGGCAGCTTACCAATTAAAAGAAGGGTTGAAAAATTTATTGGCGTTGGTGACTAATGAAACTGGGCGTCCTTT
>NATN01000078.1 GCA_002085355.1 Candidatus Zhuqueibacterota bacterium 4484_87
CTTCAGCGGGACAGCGAGCTTATCAGATTTAACTAGCACAATAAATCCGGGAGTGACCGGGAATTTTTCCAACGGGGTCTGGTCCGGAACCGTGACGATAACCCAAAGCCAGGCGTCAGATCGCATCACGGCGACAAGCGGCAGCAAAACCGGAACGTCCAATAATTTTGATGTCAATGCTGCGGCGTTGGATTATTTTGAGATTAGTTCTGTTGGCAGCCCTCAGACAGCAGGCACGCCATTTTCTCTTACAATTTGGGCTCGCGATACTTACGGCAACTTGGTGGACTCCCATACAACTCCGGTAAATTTGTTTGACAACACGGGTACAATCTCGCCGGTAACAACAGGAAATTTCAGCAATGGCGTGTGGACAGGAAATGTGACTATTACAAAAAGCCAAACGGATGTGAGAATCACTGCTTCTGGGAGTGGGAAACAGGGTGTTTCCAATTATTTCAATGTCGTTCCTGCTCCGTTGGAAAGATTTTCCGTTTCCACAATAGGCACGCAGGCAGCAGGCGAACCGTTTACGATCACAGTGACGGCCCTCGATTTTTACAGCAATCGGGTGACAGATTTCAGTGGTACCGTGGACATCACAGACCTGACCGGAACAATTTCTCCTACGGTGAGCGGGAGTTTTGATCAGGGACAGTGGAGTGGCGCGGTTACGATAACACAGGTAATGAGCAGCGATCGCATCACTGTAACGCGCACCAGCGGTGCTCAGACAGGGTCCTCGAATCTTTTTGACGTTGTCGCCGGCAATGTGGATCATTTTTTAATTTCAGCAATTTCGTCGCCACAAACTGCCGGTTCGCCATTTTCCGTGACAATTACAGCTCAGGATGCAAACAATCAAACAGTTACGACTTTTACCGGAACGGTCAATTTGTATGATTTAACCGGTACACTTTCTCCCACTGTGACAGGGAATTTCTCCAATGGCATCTGGACAGGGGATCTCACAATTACGAAATCATTTTCCGCAAACAAGGTATCCGTTGCCGGCGCAGGAAAAGCGGGTGAGTCCAATGCCTTTGACGTGCAATCTGCCGGATTGGATCATTTTACTTTCGGAACAATTACCAGCCCTCAAACGGCAGGCGTATCTTTTTCTGTTTCCATTGAAGCGCGCGATATTTATGAAAATATTGTGACCGGATTTTCAGGAAGCGCAAATTTAATTGATTTAACTACCACAATAACGCCAACTGTGACAGGAAATTTTTCTTCGGGGACGTGGACTGGAAATATTGCTGTTACGCAGAGCATGGTTGATGATCAAATTACAGCGACCCAGGGAGCGACGACAGGCGTGTCCAATAATTTCTCCATATCCCCGGCTGCGCTTGATCATTTTGAAATAGATGCAATCAGTACACAAACGACGAACGAGCCTTTTTCCCTCTCTGTTACTGCCAAAGATCAGTATGGCAATACAGCCACTCAGTTCGTCGGGAAAGTAACGATCACGGATTTGACGGGTACGATTTCTCCCGGATTGAGCGGGAGTTTTTCACAAGGCAAGTGGTCGGGAAGCGTAACCATTTCTCAAGCGTACACCAGCGATAGTGTTCACGTGGTCAACCAGGCCGGTGCAGAAGACGGCTATTCAAATGATTTTGATGTGGTCTCTTTGAATGTGGATCATTTTGCCATATCATCAATCGGAGATCAGACAGCGGGTACACAATTTTCGGTGACGATTCGGGCGGAAGACGCTTCAAATAATTTGGTTACGGGATATTCGGGCACAGTTTCTTTGTCTGATTTAAGCGGGACGATTTCGCCGACAAATAGTGGAAATTTTTCCAATGGTACCTGGGCTGGAAATGTGGTGGTCACGAAAAGTTATACCGGTGATAAAATTACCGCGACGGACGGTAACCACGTGGGCGTTTCAAACTCCTTCAATGTGTACCCTGCGGCGTTGGATCATTTTACTTTTCAAAATATCGATTCGCCGCAAACAGCCGGATCGGCTTTTTCAATTACCATCACGGCAAAAGATGCTTATGAAAATACAGTGACAAGCCATACTGCGCCGGTGACTTTATCCGACAATACAGGTACGGTTTCGCCGGTGACTTCCGGGAATTTTAATTCCGGCGTTTGGACTGGAAATGTGACTATCACAAAATCCCAGACAGACGTGAGAATTACCGCTACTTACAGCGGCAAAGTGGGGCAATCCAACTATTTCAATGTTGACCCGGGAGCCTTGGCAAATTTTGACGTGTCAAACCTGGGTACGCAGGAGGCTGGTGTTGCTTTTTTGCTCACTGTAACAGCTCGGGATGCTCAGGCAAATGTGGTCGATGATTTTTCCGGGACTGTGGATTTGTCAGATTTGACCGGGACAATCGAACCGCAAGTGAGCAGCAATTTTATCAATGGTATCTGGTCGGGAAATGTTTTGGTGCGACAAGCGGCTTCCAACGATGTGATTACTGTGACGCGAACAAGCGGATCCGAAACAGGCCAGTCGAATGCTTTTGACGTTATTTCCAGCCAGGTGGACACCTTTGTCATCAGTGCGATTTCATCTCCCCAGACTGCGGGAACTCAATTTACCATTACTATCACTGCCAAAGATGCGGATTTGAATACTGTAACCAGTTTTTCCGGGACAGCGAACTTGTCCGATTTGAGCGGAACAATCTCACCACAAACGACGAGTAATTTTACAGGTGGCGTCTGGACAGGAACCGTTTCAGTTACAAAATCATATTCATTAAATCAAATTTTTGTGAACGCGCTGGGAGAATCGGGCGTTTCAGGCTACTTTGATGTGGATCCGAATTCGTTGGATCATTTCGACATTCAGTCAGTAAATTCTCCGCAAACCGCAGGGACGGCTTTCTCAATTAATATCGTCGCTCGGGATGCGTACGAGAATAAGATTACTTCGTTCACAAATGCGGCTGATTTATCAGATGACACAGGCACGCTTTCTCCAGTGACAACAGGGAATTTTTCTGCCGGAAGCTGGACGGGCAATGTTACGATTACCAAAGCCCAAAATGATGTTCGAATCAGAGCAGCATACAATGGGAAGCAGGGCATTTCTAATTATTTTAATGTTAATCCGGGTGCTTTGGCAAGTTTTGATCTGAATCCGGTGAGCACTCAGCAGGCAGGAAAGTCATTTTTAATCACGGCAACTGCTCGTGATAATTTTTCCAATGTTGCTACGCAATTTACCGGTACGGTGGATATTTCCGACAACTCCGGAACAATCGAGCCGCAAATCAGCAATAATTTTATCAGCGGCGTCTGGTCCGGCAATGTAATGATTCGCCAGGCAAATAGTAACGATGTAATTACTGTGACCCGAACCAACGGAACCGAAACAGGCCAGTCAAATGCATTTGATGTTATTTCTTCGCAAGTCGATACTTTTATCATCAGTGCGATTAGTTCTCCAAAAACAGCCGGTGTTCCTTTTTCTGTCACCATTACTGCCAAAGATGCAGACCTGAACACGGTGACAAATTTCAACGGAGTAGCTAATTTGTCAGATTTAAGCGGAACAATCTCTCCTCAAAGCACAGGAAATTTTGTAAGTGGTGTATGGACAGGGCAGGTGACAATTACCGGTTACAGCGTTTCCGATAAAATCACGGTCACTGCTTTGGGTGAATCAGGCCAATCAAATTCTTTTAATGTCAATCCCAATTCATTGGATCATTTTGAATTGAGTGAGGTTGGTTCTCCTCAGGTTGCCGGCGCTTCTTTTTCGCTCACGATTACAGCCAAAGATGTTTACGGAAACACTGTGTTGTCCTTTGGCTCTTCAGTCAGTTTAACAGACAGCACCGGGACGCTTTCGCCGGCGACAACGGGAAATTTCAGCAGCGGCGCGTGGACGGGAAATGTCACGATCACTAAAAAGCAGAATGATGTGAGAATTACAGCGATTGGCAATGGAAAACAAGGTGTATCAAATTTTTTCAATGTTCAGTCCGGTGCACTGGATCATTTCCTTATCGGAACAATTGATGATCAGTTTGCCGGCGTCCCGTTTTTGCTTTCTGTTTCTGCGATGGATTTATACGCCAATGTCGTTGATGCATTTTCAGGAACTGTGGACATCTCCGATTTGTCAGGCAGTGTTTCACCGACCCGAAGCGGCAATTTTCAAAATGGACTTTGGTCGGGCAATGTTGTCGTCAGTCAAGCCCAAAATAACGATCACATTTCTGTTGTGAAAACAAATGGGTCGGAATCGGGAACGTCGAACGTTTTCGATGTTGAAGCAGGAACGGTAGATCACTTTGAATTTTCAGTAATCGGTACCTCCCAGACAGCGGGCATGCCCATTTCTATCACGATTTCTGCAATCGACGGTACGGGAAATCTGGTGCCAAATTTTAACGGCACAGTCACGTTGACAGATCTGACCGGTACAATTACACCGACAACCACAACAGCGTTTTCGAACGGAATCTGGAGTGGCACGGTTAAAATTACAAAAACATACTCTTACAATCGCATTTTTGCAACCGGCTCAGGGAAATCGGGCGAATCAAATTTGTTCAATGTTCTGCCAGGCGATTTGGACCATTTTTCCTTGTCGGAAATTTCTTCTCCGCAAATTGCCGGACAATCATTTTCGTTGACGATTACTGCTAAAGATTCTATGGAAAATACAGTGACGTCTTTCTTTTCGACTGTTTCACTGGCGGACAACACCGGCACTCTCAACCCTTCTGCGACGACAAATTTTACTAACGGAGAATGGACGGGACCGATTACGATTACCAAAAAGAAGCAAAATGTGTACGTCAGGGCAACTCAATTGGGTAAGATGGGGCAGTCCAATTATTTTAACGTGAATGCGGCGCCTGTTTCTTATCTCAAAATTATGGATGCTGCCGGTGGCTCTGGAACAGAAATTGGGGCAACTTCTCTGACATCAAAAGACAAACTCACAATGTATGCTGCAGGGTTTGATGATTACGATAATTATTCCCATGATGTCTTTGCAACGTGGGGAGTGACTGGTACATTGGACCCGATTACTCCGAACACAGGTACCTCTGTTGTTTTCGAGCCAAAAACACCGCAGACAGAGGGAAAAATTTATGCAGATTCTTCTGGAGTTGCCGGAGATTCCACCGGGACAATCTCTGTGGGTAGCGTCTCGTATGTGAAAATTCGCACTGCGCCGGACGGCGGAGGTGTCGAATTAGCAGATTTGACGATTAGCAGCGATGAAGAGATACAATTGTACAGCGCTGGCTACGATGATGGCGACAATTTTGTCGGCAATATCCCTGTGCAGTGGAGTTCGACCGGCGACTTGACACCAGCAGTGAGCGGCAGCGGAACATCAGTTTTGTTTCAGCCAACGCTAGCTCCAGCGAGTGGTAAGATCGTTGCGGATCATCTTTCCGCTGCGGATGATACGACCGGGTTAATTTCTGTAATTCCTGGCGCTCCGGTTGGCGTGATTTCTTTGACGGCGTCGCCTTCTGTCCTACCTGCTGATGGCGTGAGCACTTCCGCCATTGAGTCAAATAATATTTTGGACAGCGACGGAAATCGTATTGCAGCCGGAACGCAATTTACTGTGAATGCAAACATGGGGTCAATTATTTCAACGGATGTAAATCCCGCGCTTGCTGGCAAGCAAGTCGCAGCAGATGATTCGGGAAAAATTAATTTCGTTTTTCAGGTGTCGGACACTGGCGGCACAGCCTTTATCAGTGTCAGCAGCGTCAATGGTAGTGCTTCCGGATACACATCGATTTTGATGAACAGCTTGCAAATAAAGAAAATTTTCAGTACCCTTGCCAATGTTTCGCAAGGACAAAACGCTGCGCCGGTAAGCATGCTGATTGAAAATTTAGGTTCCAAAACGATAACCAACATTACTGCCGGTTTGATTTTTACAGGCCCAGCGCCAGAGAATGAGAATCGAAACAGCGACTTTCCGCAGGTTATCAGAACAGATGGCGTGACCTCTATTTCCAGTTTGAGTTCACGCACGCTCACTTTTGAAGTGGATGTGAGCGAGCAAGCGCACGCTGACTCTGTAACTATTGATGGGTGGATTTCCGGGCAAATCGGGGGAGTGGCAGTTACTGATACATTTTCAATTTTAAAAGGGAAGTGGAAAGTACAAACACCGGCTGAAGTGAAAATTACGCGCGTCTATTCGGTTTTGGACACCGTGTCTCAAGGCGGACGAGGAATCGGAGTAAAATTTTATGTCTCCAATATCGGTGAGGCTGGGGCGAATATTACGCTGGATACTTTGAACTTCTGGTCAGTGAACGAAGCCATTGATGTAACCAGCGATTATGAAATTTTGCCTGCACCCACGAATCCGACATTTTTAGCAGGATACAGCGTTAACAATACATTTGATTTCACGGTGAATGTTGGCTCGGCTGCAACATTAGGCACCATAAATATCAACGCTCAAATTGTGGGATCAGATCAAAATTCAGGTGTACAAATCGATGACCTCAATGCCGACACGACGCACACCTGGTATGTGAAAAGCGCTCCTGTCGTTGGCATAAAGGGGTTTTATCCCTCGCAAAATCTTGTGACGAAAAACCAGACCGTGCCTTGGTATTTGACCCTGATAGTAGAAAATAATGGAGAGACAGACGTTCGCCTAGAAAATAACCCGGTTTCTTTTTTCCTGAAGGGGGTAGATGTTTCCGCTGAGTATCAAGTTACCGTTCCGAGCCAATTTAAAAATTCCGGCTCGAATATTTTAGCGGGTAATAGCGCAGATACATTGCTTTACACGGTTACTAATACGGGCTCCAGCACCGGAGAAATAACAATCCGCGGCAGAGTTTATATGCAGGATCTGGGCACGGGTAATCAAATTATCGATGAAAGCTTGACCGGCGTTTCGGTGTTGCCTTCTGCTGAATTGAATGTGGCGGGAATTGTCATCTCGCAAAGCAGCGTTACAAAAAATCAAAATCAGGACTGGACAGTTGATGTCGCGCTGGAGAATAAAGGCGGGACAGACATTGTCATTGACACGCTGGCTAACAGAAGCTATCTGCGCTTTGGTTCGGCAACAGATTTTCAGGTGCGCCAGCCGTCTTCTTTCCGGGACGGTGACTTGACGCTGGAAGCTGGGAAAGTAGATACCTTGACGTTTGTGGTGGATAAAACAACCGCTGCTCCAGGTAACTATTTCATTAATGGGCATTTTAGCGGCTATCAAGTGACCAGTGGCGATTCGATTTACGCTGATTCACAGGATTCTGCATTAGTGGTTGTAGAAAATCCGGCGAAGGTCAGAATTCATTCATTACAGAACTTAACGGAAAATTCCCCATACGTAAACACAGGGCAAAATTTTTGGCTGCGCATAAAATTGGAAAATATTGGTCAGGATGAAATTAAGCAAGCGCAGGTTCATTTGACGACGAACGGTTCATCTTCGATTTCACAATCGACACTAACGTTTACGGATATTCCTGCAACCAGTTCAAAAAGCGATACGTTTTTTATTACGGCAGCGAATTCGCCGATTTCTAGTGAGAAGTTTTCGGTTGCCGTCTCACAAGCGGAAGCGGAAAATACAGCCGAAGCAATGGGAGTTGAATTTGCAGCAGCGCTGGATTCTGTGGAAATTGTTACCATTCAGCAGCCTGCACATTTATCAATAACAAAAATTTCTGCGCCGGACACAGTGCGCGCTTCACAATCGGATCCGTGGGAAATTAAAATAGCAGTGAGGAATTCGGGAGGGGCGGACATGATTCTGGCAACGCCACAGGCAAGCGATATAGTTTTTTCTGTTGAAGGTGAGCAAAAGAGTGACTACATCGTTCAACCGCCAACAGAACTTGTCGGCGGCGGCCTTTTGCTTTCCGGCGGCAATAGTGATACTTTAATTTATCTCGTAAATCATACAGGAGAAGATGCCGGAGACGGGGAAATTATTGCACAAATTGCAGGAACGGATAAAAATTCAGGGCAGATCTTGTCGCGGCAGGGGACGCGAAATTTTTACATTCGTTCTACTGCGGCGGTTCAGTTGGTTCGCACATTACCAATCTGTCCCAATTATAATTCTCAATTGGATCGCGGCGTTGTCAATCGCGGACAGAATTTTAGTGTTCGCGTCTGGGTGAGAAATCTTGGTAGAAAAAAAGTCAAAAACGTACAAGTGCAGCTCGCAACGGACGGGGGCTCAATTATCGCTGAACCAATTCGAGAAATTGCGTCGATTGAGCATAACGCGCTTGATTCGTTGGATTTTCAGATAACAGCCAATCCAGCGAGTCCGGTTGATTATGAATTTTTTACCTCAAAAATAATTTCCGCAAAGGAGTATGACACAAATTTACCGGCAGCGATCGATAACAGCGGTGATGATCGCGCGTTAATTGCAATTACTGATTCCGCGCGGTTATCCATATCTGCGCATACGGAAAAAGATTTTTCGGTTTATACAATTAATCAGGTTTTTACACTTTACGGAGAAGTTGAAAATATTGGTTCGCCGCCGGCACTTGTGGACAGTTCGGGAACAATGATGGTACTGGTCCCGCAAGATTATCGGATTATTGTCGGCGAGGATACTTTGCAAAGCAACAATGTTGTTGCATTTTATCCGGGAGTCAGTTTTGATTGGCATATTTTAACGCCGGAAATCGCCACAGGCCCTGACACGATAATTGTAACCTTGCTCAATACGCCGCTGGATTTGAATCTGCTGGAACCGGCGCAGGTTATCAGAGCCAAAGATACGGTTGTTGTCTCGACTGTTGCGACTAATATCCTCGATTCGACTTTTGTCGCGGAGCCCATTGGCGCTCGCGACGGAATTTTATCAACGCAGCAGGAATTTACTGTGGAGTCGGATATTCAATTTTCGCCAAACATTGAACAGGTATGGGCGACACTGTCACTCTCAGCAGTAGATAATGACTATCGTTTCCAGACGCCGAGTGATTCGAC
>NATN01000079.1 GCA_002085355.1 Candidatus Zhuqueibacterota bacterium 4484_87
CTGGAGAGTTGTCCCGAATGTCGGAAAAGTTATCTGGAATATGAGAATCTCTTCGCGGATTTGAAAAGCCTCGAGCCCGTAAAATGTCCGGATGAGGTGACTCAATCGGTGAATGAGATTGTTGGAATTCAACAAAGAAAAAGAGCGAAGACAAAATTTTTCTCATTATTCCCTTTTGAATTTTTGGTCGGATTTCACCCCCTGCGATTAGCTGGCGTTGCGGTGGTTGCTATTTTCATTGGAGTCATTCTTTTCTCACAATTTCATAAATCAACTCCTGAATTGAACGAGAAATACACACAAGAGGATATCGAGAGAGCGGCGGATCAGGTGAAGCTGGCGCTGGTTTATGTCAATGCTGTTACAGCCCAGGCAAGTGAAATTCTGGAAAAACAGGTTATCCCCGAAGACGTCATTAAGCCGATGAAGTCTTCTTTAAAACAGGCTTTGCAGCCACTTTTGGATGGAGGAAAATCGTGAAAGTAAGAATAAGTTTTCTGCTTTTGACATTGCTGTGGATTTCCGCGCTATGGGCGCAGGAAAATTATGAAAAATTGCCCGGCTATGTCGATTTGAAAGGAATCGATGAATTCAAAAATGCTGACGAGACCGTGGAAGTATTCATTACCAAGCCACTGTTGAAATTAGTGGCTTCATTTTCGTCGGGACAGGATTCCTCACTGGCAAACTTGTTAAGTGGCCTGGCTTTAATTCGGGTGGAAAAATTTGATATACCGAAGAAAAAATTGAAAAAAGTGACGAAATTGATCCAAAGGACTTCAAAGGAGTTGGAGTCGAAACATTGGATCAGAATGCTGCGTGCCAAAGAAAAAGACGAACATGTGGAAATTTTTATCAAAGAGGACAAAGGGCACGTTGCCGGATTGCTGATCATGTCCGTTAAAAAAGATAAGGAAGCAGTGTTTGTGAATATTGTTGGGAAGATTGATATGGATCAGCTTGGAAAATTGAGCAAAAAATTTGATATTCCGAAATTGGATAGTCTCCCCAGAGAAAAAGGAAAGAAATGAAAAAAACAGGTTTCTTAAAGAACCCTGGGGTTTCTGTAGTGAAACTTAAGGTGTCGCACATTTTGAAAGTGTACGACACCTTTATGCATTATTATTTTCTCCAAAAATAAACCACTTTCGCCATCAAAGTTCGATTTGTCAATTCATCGTTATTGTTTCCTACCAATTGCTCTTGATTATACACGATGTAAAAATCGCTGCCCGGACGGAAAATGTAGCGAAACAGAATATTCACATTCCACTTGACGCGGTCGTCAAAACGAAGCCGGTCACTGTTGTATTGGATATATGCTTTGATATAGGCTTCTGTGGAAAATGCGTAAATTAGCCGGTTTGAAACGGTAAAAGTGTGAAAACTGGCATCCGGTAGCTCGACCTGATTGAAATTTAAGTCGGAATTGAGCGTAAATCTGGAAAATCCCGTCCAATTGATGCCGCTGCTCATTGAGTAGCGCGTTCCGCCGTAGTAATGCGAAACGGCGGAAGTCAGGGCTAAATTCAAAGGCCTCGCTTCATTAGAGCGAAAAGCTGCCCAGAAAGAATAGCCCTGATAAATGCCTTCTTTCACTTCGATGTTTTCTCGAACTTCCCAGTCATAGGGCAGATATTCATATTCACGCGCCAGACGCATCATAAGACGCGCGCTGTTTTCAAAGAAAATTCGGTAACTGGCGCTCACACTTCTTTCCAGTAAATAATTTTGCTGATCGGTCAAATAGCTTCCGCTGATGGAATATGAAAATTTTCTCACGGCCTTGAAGCGTTCGCTGCGCGGCGAATAAAAAATATTTGCCGATGTTTTTCGAACGTCTTTCCTACGAACAAATCCCATTTCTGGATTGAAATTTTCCTGAATATCCAGAAAGCTCAAGCCGGCGCCGTAAATGTCAGTGCGCCAGTTGAAGCTGGCATTTGCCATTTTGTTCTTTTTGTCGCTTTCATCGGATGTGTTACTGCTGGCAACGAGCGTGGTAAGACTCATAGTCGGAGAAAATCCCATTCGTGAATCAATGGCAAAAGCCTGATTGCTGCGGGAATTATTTTCTTCTATTTTTGAAGTGAACAAAATTCCCACCGATGATCGGGTGAACAAATCTCGTTTCAAGCGAAACACACCGAAATTTGTGGAAGGCACGGTGGTTTGTTCGTCGTAAAAAGTATATTTCTTTTCCCGGGTCTGCATGTCCAGCACGCCGATGGTGTATTTTCCTATTTTGCCGGTGACTTTCGCTCCGCCCCAGAGCGGAATCTGCTGTCCGTTGCTGATACCAATGCGTCGGCTGTAGAAAATCTGTGGAGTTCCGCCCATGCCGCGATGTCCGCGAAATGATCCGCCGCTGGTATTAAAAATTTCAGCGCCTTCTAAAAAGAAATCTCTTTTTTCGGGAAAGTAGAGCGAAAATCTGGTTAAGTTTACCCGTTCCTGATCCGCTTCTACCTGCGCAAAGTCGGTGTTGAAAGTCAAATCGGCGACGAGATTGGATGTGATATTCATTTTTGCATCCAATCCCATGTCTAAATTTCTCAAAAAGTCAAAATCCGTTTGCAGATCATTTTGTAAGCCGCCAACGACAAAAGGTTGAAATTCTAAATTTCCGCCCTGCTTCAAATTGTGAAAGGGACCCAGATGCCCGGCATAAGTTAATTTAAAAATAGACCAAGTGCCCACGTTACGCGGGATGTGATTCCAGTCCAGCTTTTCATTTTTGCGCCGAATCATCCTGCCGAAATTCGCGCCGAAGTAAATTTCCTCACCTTCCACGAATCGCAGCGTTTTCCATGGGATAGCGATTTCCGCAAACCAGCCTTGATCGATGATTTTCGCTTTGCACTCCCAGATGCCATCCCATTCCGGATTATAATTTCTGCCCTCATCGTCCAGTTTAGCGTCCCGTTTGTTGCCGTAAGGATTGAAAAGAAAGTAAAAGCCGCTTCGTTTGTCGTGGTAGGTATCGAGCAAAATCTCAAAATAATCATTTTTATCCATGAAAGCATCCCGGCGAAGTTCTGTGCGAATGATTTTCTCCGGTTCCGAGTCAAAACATTTTACAGCAAAATAAAGATAATCATCATTGTATAGAGCAGCAATTTCTGTTTTCTCGCTTGGCGGATCTCCGTCGCCGGGTTCCTGTTGTTGGAATTCAGATGAAAATTTTGCTTGCTTCCAAAAGTTTTCATTTAAAATGCCATCGATGCGAATTTTGCCTGAAATTTTTTCTGCCTGAAGCAATTTTTGATCATTCAAATCATCGTCAGATACATTTGCTTTCCCGGCATGGGCAAGATTGGTGTTTAAAATAAGAAGAATCCCAATGAGGAAAGACACAGCAATGACATGTAACATGTCTCGTTTCACTGAGGTTAAATGGATGTGCATATATGATCCTGATTGTTTGATGTGATGTTTTTGAAATAAAGTCTATGAATATAAGCAATGAATGCCAAAATTTCAATTAAAATATTGAACACTCGAGTATCGAAAAAATTGCGGCTCAAATTAAAATAAAGGTTGAACAAAATTTAACGCTTGCGTAATGGTAGAAAATTTTATATATTGCATCTTTGAATTTCCAAAAATAAATTAATCCGGACTGGGAGTTAATTTGGAGGGAATATGGAAAAAACAAAAAATGGCTTACCTGAAAATGCGTATCGTCCGCTAAAACCCGGGGAAAAGTATGTGCCATTCACGCCGGCTTCTTTTACCGGGCCTGAAGTGACTTGGCGTTCTGTGGGCTGGGGACTTTTATTGGCAGCGATTTTCACGGCTTCTGCGGCGTATCTGGGTTTAAAAATCGGTCAGGTCTTCGAAGCAGCAATCCCGATTGCCATTATTGCAGTCGGTCTCACTGGTGTGTATTCACGAAAAAACACAATTTTGGAAAATGTGATCATTCAATCCATTGGCGCTGCATCAGGAATGATTGTCGCTGGAGCGATTTTTACTATTCCTGCGCTGTACATCATTCCGGGATTAGCGACGAATTTCTGGCAGATTTTTCTGGCGTCGCTGTTCGGCGGTTTCCTGGGAATTGTGTTCATTATTCCGCTGCGCCGCTATTTTGTGGCTGAACAGCACGGCTTGCTCCCTTTCCCTGAAGCCACGGCAATCAACGAAGTGCTGGTCACTGGCGAAAAAGGCGGTTCGCAAGCCAAAACATTGGTTTTCGCTGCGGTTATCGGCGGGATTTATGATTTTCTGATTGCCACTTTTGGCATGTGGGCAGAAGTCATCTCCACTCGCGTGGTGCCCATTGGGGCTAAAATTGCTGACAAAGCCAAAATTATTTTCAAAGTTAACGCCGGCGCTGCTGTCATGGGACTGGGCTATATTATAGGACTGCGCTATGCGGCAATCATCGTCGCCGGAAGTTTTGTTTCCTGGCTGGTATTGATTCCGGCGGTCTGGTATTTTGGTGCCCATTTAAATTTGCAGCTTTTACCCGGGAATGTGCCGGTGAGCTCGATGACGGTGGAACAGATATTTTCCAGTTACATTCGCCACATCGGCATCGGCGGCATCGCAGCGGCAGGGATAATTGGCATCATTAAAAATATCAAAATTATCGTTTCCGCGTTCTCGCTGGGATTCAAGCAAATTTTCAGCGGCGTGAAATCTGGCAGCGCCGAGGAGCGTACCGACAAAGACATTCCCATGTCCATTGTCATTTTTGTCATTGTTCTCACGTCGATTGCCATTTTGCTTTTTGTACGTGCTTCTGTGGTCGATACCTGGTACATTGCCATCATCGCGCTTTTGTTGACGGTCATCATAAGTTTTCTTTTTACAACTGTCGCCGCGCGCGCCATTGCCATTGTCGGCGTTAACCCTGTTTCCGGAATGACTTTGATGACGCTCATTTTGTCGAGCATTATCCTGGTGAAAGTTGGTCTGCATGGTCCTTCGGGAATGGTTTCTGCGCTCATCATCGGCACCATTGTATGCACGGCGCTCTCTTCGGCAGGCGCGTTCATTACAGATTTGAAGGTCGGTTATTGGCTTGGTGCGACACCTTTTAATCAGGAAAGATTTAAATTTCTGGGAATTTTGGTTTCCGCTTTGTTTGTGGGTGGTGTGATTTTGCTGCTGCAAAATGTGTACGGTTTTGTGAAAACGCCGGAACATCCGAATCCATTGGCAGCTCCGCAGGGAAATGCCATGGCGGCTATTCTGAACGTGGTATTCGCGACTTCATCGGTTCCCTGGGGATTGTATCTGGCTGGCGTTTTCATGGCGCTGACTATGGAAATGATCGGCGTGGCGCCACTGGCGTTCGCTTTGGGAATGTATTTGCCCATGGAATTGAACACGCCCATTTTAATCGGCGGAATTATTGCCTATTTGGTAGAAAAAAGCACCAAAGATGAAGCGCTCAGCAAAGCCCGCAAAGATAAAGGCACGCTCATCGCTTCCGGTTTTATCGCCGGCGGCGCACTTATGGGTGTTGTCAGTGCGATTCTGGCCTACTTTTTTGAGGATAAATTGAACACAGGAATCGCCGAACTGGAAATTAGCGGTTATCACATCGGAATGATCATCAGTATTTTGATGTTCACTTTCCTTTGCATCTTTTTATTCAAATATGCAAAATCCGCGAAGGTTGAAGAATAAAATTGAAAAGGGGCAAGTGAAAAGACTTGCCCCTGTTTTTTAATCAAAAAGTCAATAAAAAATATTTTTTAATTTGCACTAATTCCTGCTTGTATTATTTTTTCAAAAACTCATTTCCGGAAGTGTTTTTGAATTTTCTTCTTGTTTATTCCATCTTTCATTCCTGAAGGCTCTGAATTAAAGAAAAAAATAACATTTATTTCTTGCTAAATAGCAATAATTATTTTATATTTAAAGAAATTCAGTCTTCAATGGTGTAATCAGCATCGATTTCTTCGGGATGGAGTTTTTGATGAAATTTTCTTTTAATGAAATCCCGAATGGGCGTGCGCGTGACCGGAAGCAAGAGCACGAAACCCAGCGTATCGGTGATAAGTCCGGGCGTGAGCAGCAAGATTCCTCCGGCTAAAACCATGGCTCCTTCGAGCAAAGAATCGGTTGGCAGCTCACCGTGATTAATTGATTCCTGAATTTTTCGGATCACAGCGAAGCCTTCTTGCTGCGCCAGAAAAGCGCCGAGGATACCGGTAGAGATTACGATGAGCAGCGTGGACAAAAGTCCGATTTGTTTACCGATGTTAATTAGCAGTGCCAATTCCAGCAGCGGGATTACTGTGAACAAAAGCATGAGTCGGATGAACATAATCAATTTCTTTCTGATAGTTATATCAACAATTACAATTTCTATACTGAAAAAATCGCTAATTGTTTCTTTTGTGAAGAAAGTTTCTCATGTTCAGGATAAATAAAAATTCATTTTGTTTTCAGGTGGCCATTGTACTGTTTCTGCTAACCGGAGCTTGTAAAAATCCATTTGCCACGCGCGAGGCAGAACCGCCGTCAACAGATCAAAGCTCATGGCGGGTTCCCACAGACCCGGCAGTGGTACTGGAAAATATGCGCGACGCGATTTTGGAAAAAAATGTCAGCAATTACATGCGTTGTCTGGCAGATTCAAATCAATTGTTTCGCTTTTTACCAGATGAATACGAAGCGTCAAAAAATGCAGGAATTTTTGACACGTGGCAATTAGAACAGGAACAAGGTTACATTAACAAATTGTTTACATCTATCCCGGATGATTCTATACGCAGACTTCGTTTTTCTCTTGATTACCAGCGCATCGATTTTGCGGATTCTATTTTGATCAGGACGGACTATGAACTTAATTTACATCACGTGCTGTCCTCGAGCTATCCCAAACTGGCAAAAGGAAAGTGTGATTTTTTATTTGTCCGGCGTCAAGGATTTTGGGTAATCAGCCGTTGGGAAGATCACCAGACGCAAAATGATTCTACAGCAACTCGAATTCCTTCTTGGAGCACAATAAAGGCGAGTTTCTTGAATTAATGAAGTAAAGGAAAGCTTTAAATATGAATAAGCGAAAGAAAAGGGCTTCCACAAATTATCGGAAAACGACGCAGAAGAAAGCAAAGACTAACGTGCGACGGAGACGCAAGCCCCAAAAGAATCAGTTGTTGGATACGCTGGCGCGATACATTCGTTTGCTGTTGCTCATCGGATTGAGCGCAGCGTTAATTTACTTTTTGTTTAAGCCTTCCCAAAAATCAGAAGCTCCGTCAAACGGTGGGACAGGCTCAGGGATCATTGAAAATGTCGCGGCGCCGGACGAGCCGTTTCCTGAAGAAAAGATAACCGATCCGGGCAAGCTGCCAATCAGAGAACGACTTAATTTTTATTTGAATAAAATTTATGCGAATTTCAATATCAAAACTTCATGGGTGAAAAAACAGGGGACGTCGGTCCGCATCAAATTGCCGGCAGATTTACCGGCAATTGAAGTAATAGTGGAAATTATTCAGGTTGTCAATGAAATGGACCTGGACTATTTCACCCGTGAAAATCTGGCAAACAACACGTCTCAGTTGCTTATCGCGGATAAAAATGATACTTTGCTGGCGATAACTTTTATACCCAGCGAGCGACTGGTGCGCCGGATGGATCGTATGGTGATCATCATCGATGATTTTGGCTATGCCCGTGACGAAGTGAGCAATGCGTTTTTGTCGTTGAACTATCCGGTGACGCTGTCGATTATTCCGGGACAACGCTATTCCAGGGAATTGAAAAATCGGGCTGTTGCTGCTCAAAAAGAAGTGATGATTCATTTGCCAATGGAGCCGCTTGCCGGCGAAGTAGAACATAACGGTTTCACTGTTATGACGCAGATGCGCGATGAGGATATCGCCCGACGTATTGAAAAGGCGGTGGAAGAAATTCCCGAAGCAGTTGCCGTCAACAATCACATGGGCTCCAAAGCAACTGCGGATTCGCGCGTGATGGACGTTGTATGCCGTGAATTAAAAAAATACAATTTGATGTTTGTGGACAGCAGAACAACGAGCAAAACCGTAGCGCGAAAATCTGCTCAACGCTACAGGTTGCCCTTTTTGCAGCGCATGGTATTTCTCGAGGGGAAGGATCAGCGCGAAGAAAATTACATAACGCAACAGTTTAAGAAAGCCGTAGCAATTGCGAAGAAAAAAGGCTATGTCGTGGTGATCGGACATCCATATTCGGAGACATTGCACGTCTTGCAGCGTCAACTGCCTGCGCTGGAAAGCCAGGGCGTGGAACTGGTACCGGTCTCACGATTGGAAAAGACTGTTGCTTTGGCGAGGAATTAAGTAGCTGGTTTTGGGTAAAATTCAGCTTTCGCATTAGATAATTAACTGAATCGTTATCAAAATTAATTTAATAGAATTTCAGGAGGCAATATGGTTCGCTTAGGAGTGAATGTTGATCATGTGGCTACTGTTCGTGAAGCGCGTCGGGGAATTGAGCCGGATCCGGTAGCTGCTGCCGTTTTGTGTGAACTTGCCGGCGCTGATGGCATTGTCTGCCACTTGCGCGAAGACAGGAGACATATCAAAGATCGGGATTTGTCGTTATTGCGTCAGGTTGTCAAAACGCATCTGAATCTGGAGATGGCGGCAACGGATGAAATGGTGAAAAAGGCAGTGAATGTGTTGCCGGATATGGTAACTTTGGTTCCGGAAAGGCGGCAGGAAATCACTACCGAAGGCGGTCTGGATGCGCGTGGCAATTTCGATTTATTAGAAGAAGCTATTTCTAATCTTCGTGCTAACAATATCGTTGTCAGTTTGTTCATCGATCCTGATATCCATCAAATCAAGGCGGCAGCGAAATTGGGTGCTGACTATGTGGAGCTGCACACAGGCACCTATGCCAATGCAGAAGAACTCAATCAGGTCATTGAAGAGCTGGAGAATCTCAAATCAATGGCTGCTGCTGCTGCGAAATTGGGTCGGCCATTCAATCGTTTCGCGGGCTGTGCTGGTGGGTATGGATAGGGCTGTACGGGAGATGGTTGAGTTGATTCGCGGAGCTCGATAAAATCGAAGACGGACTTTCTGAATTTCGGA
>NATN01000080.1 GCA_002085355.1 Candidatus Zhuqueibacterota bacterium 4484_87
GAGATGAGCAGGGTTCAACGCATCAGTTGACAGATAATTTGATCATTGCCTGGTCATCAGAACGATCACAAAGAGATCGCCGGGAGCGGGAGCGACAGATTGCTAAGGCAGAAAAGATGATTGAAAAGCAAGGGAAACTCGATACGAAAAAAGGCTATCAACGATATATTGCCACTGAAGGAGAAAATAAAGTTATTGGTCTTGATGAAGCTCGGATAGCTGAAGATGCGATGTGGGATGGTTATTATGGGATTCAAACCAGCGAAACAGAATTAGATGCCACTGCGGTGATGGAGGCTTATCACCTGTTGTGGAAGATTGAGGAATCATTTCGAGTGTTGAAATCGACCATGCGGACTCGTCCCATTTTCCATTGGACACCGAAACGGATCAAAGGTCACTTTGTGGTATGTTTTATGGCGTTTGTGCTGGAACGGGCATTGGAGAATAAGTTGAAGGCCAATAAGATAGCAGCTTCTCCGGAAACAATCAGAGAAGCGATACAATCATTGGAGGTTTCGGAAATAAAACTGCGAGGCGAGCGATATTATTTAAGGTCAAAGCACTTGCCATTAGCCAGCAAGATTCTAAACGTACTTCGCATTAAGCATTTGAGAAATATATCAATTAAAGAAGAGATAACTGCACAACCTGCTTAATTCTAATAAGTTAGCCCACTAATCGCATTATTTCCTGTGGACAAATATTGCAAATTTTATTTTTTCAGATTAATATTATCAATAACTTATGTGAGGTCAACTGTCAAAGTCGGGAAAAGATCCGATAAAATTCATTTATAAATTTAATACGAATAATCAGTAAAGATATTAGTTACTAAATTCATTTGGTGTTTTTCAAGAGATAATAACTTAACAGCTCCGTGTCAATGGAATTTGCCGCTAGGCTTTTCTTCTTTCTTTTTAATAATTTTTCTTTAAAAGAATTACGCCTTAACACCATAGCAATTGCTCAAAATACCAAACAATAACTAACCACTCACCAAATAACCACTCACCAAATAAAAGGCTTACGCCTTAACTCATTATTATTAAACTATTAAAATATTATTTTTTGTGAACTTTGTGTCTCCTTTGCGTCCTTTGTGGTTCCAAAAATACTTTTGATACAGCCCCTTTCGACTTATCAGGAAAGTTCATGATTAGCATCAACTCAAACTTCTGAAGTCTCTAATACTTAGGAAATTTAGCTCCATTGATCGACAATCTATCCTAACAATTTTTTAGTTATTTTTCAAGTCTTTTTTATCATTTTTCTGTTTTCTTTTCAGATCGGTGGATTTCAGTACTGGATGATAACTATAAACCAAATCGCGATACTGAATTATCGTACTCCGCCTCATTCCTGTGAGTAGTATTAATCTACGAAGCAATCGGTTTTTTTGCAATACCTACCGGAAAATTTTCCTTACTTCATAATGATCATTTTCTTTGTTTGATAAAATTTATTAGCCTTCAAAACGTAAATATAAATACCACTGGAAACCGTAATGCCAGCTTCATTTTTCCCGTTCCAAATAACAGAATGATAGCCAGGCTGCTTATACCCATATTCAATGGTTTTTACCAGATGACCTTTGATGTCAAAAATATTAAGAACTACAAAAGAAGGCTCAGGTAATCCGTATTGAATGACCGTCTCTGGGTTAAATGGGTTCGGGTAATTTTGCGCAAGGAAGTATTTATCCGGTAGATTGCTATTTTCCGACTTAACATTGGTAATTGTGATTGAAATAGGTCCATGATAGTTGCTTCTTCCTTGCAGATCAATGTCCTGCAACTTATAGTAATAAGTGCCTCTTTGCGGAGGATTGTCCGAGAAGGAGTATTCTGCTCCGCTCGTTGCCGTACCTTTTGCCGGAATGATCGTCGGATTTATTTTCTCATAATTGGCGTTTTCATTAATGCTACGATAGAGATTAAATCCGGCATTTTCAGGCTCTGAAGCCGTCGACCACCTGATTATCACCCCATCATTAGAAACCTCAGCATAAAAAGATTGGAGTTCAATGTTTGTGGGTCCAGCAAAAGGTTTTTGAAAAATATTATTTTGCGCAATACACTCGCACTCCTGATCAGTTGCATCCGCAATCGCTGTGAAGACACAACCAGGACCGCCGCAATCAGTCCATAGCCCCGAAGCGGGAAATGAAACTGTGGTCTGATTTCCCACGGTCAGGGAGGAAACAGTTTGCGAAGCAAATGTTAGCGTGCCCTCGGTTTCCAGAGACACTTCAAAACTTCCCGCATCCGAACAGCCATTATTTGCCACAATGACATCGACATGTCCGCTGAATTCATTATTAATAATATACAAATTTGAAAAATCAATATCCACAACTTCGAGATCTGGAATTTCCAATGTATAATTGACAGGACCAAAATTATTATTCGTTTCATTGCATTCGCAAATATCATCATTCAAATCCACTGTTGCATTAAAAGTATAAGGTCCGCAGGCTCCACAGGAAATCGACCATTGTGGATAATCAATTGTAATTTCAGCAGATTCGTCGCTTGCCAGGGGTCCGGTAAATGTATATTGACCGCTCCAGCCTTGTCCGTCTGTAGCAGTTACAGTGAATTGATTTGGAGATTGACCGTCTCCCTGATTTTTGACGCGAACTTTCACAACGCCCTGATAGTAGCCGTCAGCTGTACACTCCACGCTTGGTGTAATGTCCAGGATAGCCAAGTCAGGCATCAGGAGCGTCGCGACCTGAACATCAGTATATTCTCCATAAGTACAATCATAATTTTGCGTTGTCGGATCACCATCCGTGGCATCGCTGTTACTACCGCATCCCCAGACCGCGCGAACACTATCCTGACGAACAGTGGTGCTGCAATTGTCTCTCGGCACCGCAGGATTTAGTTTTCCTGTAATGGTAAAACTTATATTTCCTCCACCGGCGCCTAAATTGTTAAATTCCCATCCATAAGTTTTTCCTCCCATAAAAGTTGCCGGCGGATCCGATGTCACGTATTCAATCCAATCACCGAGCGTATCTTCGACTCGCACAACATCGGCAAGATTCGATCCATTATTTGTCACCGTTATTGTCCAGGTTACATTTTCGCCACAATCCACCTGAGTGCTTGTGGGGGTTTTGTTAACAACGAGGCTGGGATTTTTAGAAGATAATGTTTTATTTCTTGTGTGATAGTATTGTCTATTCTGGCAACAATCATAAAAATAAGTGCGAAATTGTAACCTTGTCGCAACATAGCAGTGCGATTCAACGGTAAATTTTAAAACTGCGGTATCATTTCCGCCTGATGCCTCTAACAGGTCAATTAAATTTTCGGATTTGCCGGTAGCATTATCGGAGGTGTTATAATAATACAAATAATTTCCCGAAATATTCGGGTCAGCAACTGGCACCGTTGATCCACCAAAATTGAGCGTCGAGGAGCCAGGTACATATTCAAGCCCATCAGCCAGACGAATGCGCATATCTATGAAATGCCCATCGGTGTCTCCGGTATTTTGAACAGTAACCGTTATCTCTGATGTAGAACCACAATTATCAACTTCTGTTGGGTTCATATCAACGCTGGCAACGGAAATTGATGGCCGACGTGTATGGGTGATGCTATCGCTGTAGCCAGAAGGGCTTAAACAGAGATCATTGTCTGGCGGATCTTGTCCCGGTTTGGTAGAAGAGGATCCATCTGGCGTGCCGCATCCGGCATATGCCGTCACTGTACTTGTTAGCCCATTGTCGCAAGGCTGGCCATCGGATATGACGGTCACCGTCATAGTTGCTGTCCCGCCATGTGGTACATTAACCAACTCCCATGAAACTTTATTTGCTCCGTCAAAGTAGCCATTATCGCTGCCATAGTTTGCATCGCCTGTTGATGAAACATAAGAATACGCAGAGCCAATAACATTTTCCACCCATAAAATGGGCAAAGTATAGCCAGAATTATTGGTCACAGTTATTTGCCATTGGATAGTTTCACCGCAATTGATAGGCCCAGATGGACCAGTAAAATCGATGTCTATTTCAGGTGCCAAAAGATCAACATTGAATTGACTTACCGCAGTGTTAAAGACATCTCCGCATGGATTTTCATATTGCGTAGAAACATTAACCTGCCCATCATTGAAATCACAGTCGGACGTCAAATCGTATTCAAGATCAATGGTACCATCGATGTTCAAGCTCCCCAATGCCGGAATTTGCGCTGAAGTCCATATCAAAGGCGAAGTCGTAGTCGATGGATCGTAGGAAGCACTGGGTCCATTCCAGGTGCCGCCATTCACACGCCATCTCGTCGATCCAGGCACATAATGCAAACCTGTAGCAAGTTCCGCTGTGATTTGTAGATTATAACATATAGTATTTCCTGCATTTTTCACCGTAATGAAGCCGTCCAAATTTTCGCAGAAAGTAATCGGAGTGGTTATTGTAGCTGTATTTATAAGAAACGGATCTGGAATTTCCACTTCTGAAATATCTGAAACTGGAATCTGACAATTAACTTCATTACAGCCCCAGGAAGTTGATACATTATTGGTCAGATCCTCGCAGGAGACAAGATCTGCAGCTAAAGTAATTTGACGTCTTTCTCCTGGCTGCATTTCATCGATACTGATATTGACGCCGTTAATTGAATTGCCTTCATGATCGATGTTGGCAGAGATGGTGACACCGGTCATATTATCAACAACAGCATTATTGTAGGCTAATCCCGCGCCCAGGATGTCATCGACCCATACATTGAATGCCTTGCCGCTACCACGATTTGTGACATAAATTGTCCATTCCGCCATATTCGATGTTGCATAATAGATCTCAGGCGTTTTTTCAATGAGCAAATCACCGGAGATTAAAATTGTGGGGCTTTCTGTTGCTGTTACAGAACAAATTTCATCTGAGGTATCATCATCGTTACACTGATCATCAAAATAAGCTATGACAACAAGATCTTTACCTTCATTACAATTCTTTTTCATCTGGATATTTATGGTAGAAGATTGTCCCGAACCAGTGAATGCATCTTTGAATTCCCAAATATAGTAATCTGCGTCTTCGGTTGGAATGCAGGAAATAGGAGCGACACCACTACAGACAGCCGATGACGGATCTACAATGAAATAATTTGTTTTTGATAACAATAATTTTACATCTCTGGGATTGGCTATATCTGAATTTTGTGTTAAAGTAATAGTTAAGTCCTGCGCCTGACACCTGTTTAAAACTTCGTTCAATCCAGAAATGGACAGCGACATTGAAGGCGGCTGCACCGTTATTTCGGTTGTTTCGTGGATAATTCCGTCAGCCAGGCACTCAGCGCCTGTAGTGCCGATATTTAGACTCGACCAGGAGTAGAAACTTTCCTCTGAACAGGCGGCAGTAGTCGATTCAGTAATTTGCAGTTGGTAAATTATTGTCAACGTCTTATTCGTAACAGGAACCGCAGCAGCATTTGAGAAATCCAAGAGTAAGCTGCCGCCAGGCGTGTTATCTGTCACCAGCACATTAGCGGTAATATCATTGCCATCAAAAATGACGCTTAGCGAATTTGGGACATATTGTTGCTCATGATCGGCATGTTCCTCGAATGCGATTTCATTCAAATTCATCATTGCGCTGCTGCCAAAGCTGTAAGTATTCGTGTATTCGATATTATCGCATCTTTCTACGGTCGATGGGTTAGCAGTTTTTTCCGAAGTAAGTAATTCCTCGCATTCAATTGCTGTCGTTTGAGAAGCAGAAGCGGCCAGATCACAGCCGCAACAGTCTGTCCCATTTGCTTCCACCTCATTTTCAAAAGTTGTGAAGCAATACGTTTCGCACTGTGAAATATCAGGCGCTTGAAGTGTAATGTTTGTGTTAAATGAAGCAGGAGGTGTGTAGGTCCAGGTAATCGAACCGCCTGTTCCCCCTGGTCCCGGTGTCCAGACACCACCGCCAGCATTAATTACAGTAAATCCGGCAGGGACGTAGTCGATGACGTTAACATCGTTCATGCTGCCTATCCCGCAATTCAGAGGTCCGCTGTAGGAAGATGTAATAGTATAGGTGATTTGCTCGCCAATTTCTATTTCCGCCGGGGCGCCTGTTAATTCTAATGACAGGGATGGAGAGTTTGCAGGTCCATTAATGTGGCTTAACTCTACTGTCGGATAGAATGGATTGCCGCATTCATCTTCATACAACATTTCCCAGACCAGATCTCCGGAAGGAGATCCACTACACCAATTATTGAAATTTAAAGTGAAAGTCAATGAATAACTTTCCCCGGATTGGATGGGATTACTGAAGTCAAATCTTTTTTCAGAAAAGTTGTAGCTCGCACCTGAAGAAACGTTCGTTACAGTTACTTCGCCAAAATCCACCAGGACTTTTACATTATAAGCAGCGCCATCGCCAAAATTTGTAAAGACAACACTGGCAGTTTGTTGATCTTCGCAATAATTAAAATTGATATCCGGGGGATCATACTCGATTAAAGGTGATTTTACAATTCGCTGAACAGCGGCTACCGCAGTTGCGCCTTCATTTGCTGTGTTGTAGCAATCATTGCTAAGGTCGCACCCCCAGCGCGCGTCGGTATAGTTTTCAAGATTTTCGCACGCAACAACTTTTGCAGTCAGTTGGATAGTTACTTCCTCGTTGGGCGCCATCTGCGCTAAATCAGCAATTTCAGTTGGTCCCCATGTAGTTTCCTGTCCGGAATTTCTTCCGGCCGGCGAAGAGGATACATAGGATAGCCCATCTCCGAGAACATCGGTAACCACAACGTTTTTAACCGTGCCATAACCCGTATTTTCCACTTTTATTGTCCAGGTTACATTTCCCCCAACTGCTTGCGCTATGACCTGGGGCTCTGTGATGATACGAATCGCTCCCGGCAATACTTCGACCGAAAAATTTGTCACTACAGAATCAAGACTACCATTTTCTATGAATTTTATTTTTACATCCTGGGTTCCGGAAGCGGCGTTGCACATACTTCTTAAATTGTAGGTGATATTGAGAACTTCGCCGTTCGCTAAACTAAAGGAAGGGCTGCATTGAGCATCGATGTCCCAAATCAAACGAGTCGGTAAAGAAGCAATCGTCGGATCCGATGTGCAAATTGGCGCGCCGCCATTTACATCGATGGAAGTAGTGCCAGTTACATATTCAATTTCAGTCAGGCTGCTAATATCGTTTGTAACAATTATTTCAGTTATTGTGTTGCCTGAATTATTGAGAAAGCTGATAGTATATGTGGCTTCGTCACATTGATTGATTTGACTATCGCCATTAACGCTCACCGATTGTGCATAAGACCACAATGGCAGCAAAAAAGTAAGACACAAAACCAAAAATTTAGATATTTTCATTTTGTCTCTCCTTTAAAAAACGGCATTAAATCTCAATATAATTTTTTAATTATAAATACTTAAACCTTGGTAGGTTGCGGAAAAAAAATCCATAATATTGACAAAATTAAAATAGATGAAAACAATTTGGTATGAAATTGTTATATTATTTCGGACATTCAGTTAAGTTAGTGCGTATCATAAAAGTACTAACATAGGAGTGTCCTTATGAATACTAAAAAGACAAGAAGACGTTACACTCGAGAGTTCAAACTGGAAGCAATTCGTTTAACTGAACGTCGTGGTGGCAAAGTCACGGAAGTGGTGAATAATCTGGGTATTCATCCCAACGTCCTTGAGAGATGGATGCGAGAGTTTCGAGATGATCGGCGCTATGCATTTCCGGGCAATGGGAATTTGCGAACGACAGATGAAGAGATTCGCTTATTGAAAAGACGGCTTCGAGAAGCCGAAGAAGAGCGAGATATTTTGAAAAAGGCGTTAGCCATCTTTTCAAAAAAAAAGCCTTGACGGTCTATCACTTCATTTCCGATCATCGGGATCAGTTTCCTTTATGGCGATTATGTCAGGTATTATCTGTCAGTCGAAGCGCTTATTATCATTGGTTACAGAGTCGTCCGGGTAAATGGGCACAAGAGAATGCCGAGTTGCTGAAGGAGATCCGAACTGATACATGCGCAACGTCGGCAGACTTATGGTAGTCCGAGGATCACCCAGGCGCTGCATAAGCGAGGTTATTCGTGTAGTCGGGCTCGGGTGGCACGTCTGATGTCAAAGAATGGGATTTATGCGAAAACAAAAAGGAAATTCAAGGTGACAACTCAATCGAAACATACACATCCTGTGTCACCGAATTTGCTCAATCAGGACTTTCATAGTGATCAGCCAAATAAAATTTGGGTCTCTGACATTACTTATATTTGGACTATGGCTGGCTGGTTATACTTGACGGTGATTTTAGATTTATTTAATCGCCAGGTGGTTGGCTGGTCTATCAGTCGTCGTTTGACAGCCAACACAACGACAATCCCTGCACTAGTTGATGCTTTTCAACGGCATCATCCGGCAAAAGGATTAATTTTTCATTCGGATCTGGGGGTGCAGTATGCGTGTTATGAGTTCAGAAAAAAGCTTTCGGAATACAAAATGATACAAAGCATGAGTAGTAAAGGTAATTGCTATGACAATGCCGTGGTTGAAAGCTTTTTCCGCACCCTTAAAACCGAACTGGTGTACTTTGAAAAATATGTTACCAGAGAACAGGCAAAGCTCAGTATTTTTGAATACATTGAAGTATTCTATAATCGCCAACGGCTGCATTCAGCATTGGGGTATCAAATACCAGCTGAATTTGGCCAATAAAATAATTAGACTAACTTAACTTTTTGTCCAATTTTTTGTTGCAATATCAGCGAAATCGTGGCAGATAATATACAGTTAAAAAAAAAGCTCGCTGGCACTCGTTGACAGGCAAATGGGTGGAACCGGATATTCGTGATGATGTTGTTTTTTATGTTGAGACCCTTTCGCAAAAGACATCCATTTCCAAGCGATGGTT
>NATN01000081.1 GCA_002085355.1 Candidatus Zhuqueibacterota bacterium 4484_87
TGCTGTGGCTCGCGCTTTAGTCAATTCGCCCCAGCTACTGCTGGCGGATGAACCTTCGGGAAACCTGGATCTGCAATCTGCGCAGGCATTGCATGAATTGTTCTGGCAGTTGAACAGGGAAAAAGGGCAAACAATGGTCATCGTGACTCATAATTTGGATTTGGCAAAACAGGCGGATCGTGTGATCGAGTTGTACGACGGCAAAATCCGTCAGATTCATAAGCAGTCCAGAGAACGCGATGACTTATTAATCGTATAATATTTTGCCAACTTAACGATTGGTTACAGAAATTTATTTTAATTTAAGTAATTTTTTTAAAAAAGTCATTGAAATATTGGTCTAATTTTTGTATGTTATATTGTTGTTGTGATTATTATTATTTTGAATTTATTTTACTCGGGAGAAGGAGTAGGCATTAGATGAAAAAGAATTTTTCCAGTCGTGTTCAGGTTGTTATACAACTTTCCAGAGAAGAGGCACTGCGCTTGGGGCATGACTATATTGGAACAGAGCATTTGCTATTGGGATTGCTCAAAGAAGGCGAGGGGATGGCAATTGATATTTTGACAAATCTGGGTGTGGACCTGGATGAATTGAAAAAAGCTGTGGAAGATGCCATTCGCACCACTGGCGATACTGCCACAATCGGAGATATTCCGCTGACAAAACGGGCGGAGAAAATTCTGAAAATGGCATACATGGAAGCGGACGGTTTCAAATCAGAAGTCGCCGGTACAGAGCATCTTTTGCTTGCTTTGGTCAAAGAGCAGGAAGGTGTTGCTGCTCAGGTTTTGTTGTCATTTGATATTAATTACGATTTAGTCAAACAGGAAGTGGAAAATATAATGCAGGGAACGCCGACAGTCAAAGAGCCGGGGACCCGCCGGTCAAAAACTCCGGCACTGGATCATTTCGGCGTAGATTTGACTGATTTGGCACAAAAGGGAGAGCTGGATCCCATCATCGGCAGAGATGATGAGATTCAACGAGTGGCGCAAATTTTGAGCCGCCGCAAGAAAAACAATCCCGTGCTCATCGGTGAACCTGGCGTAGGCAAAACAGCCATCGTGGAAGGTCTGGCGCTGCGCATTATTTCCAAACAAGTGCCGCGCGTGCTTCACGACAAAAGAGTGATCACGCTTGATTTGGGCGCTATTGTTGCTGGAACCAAGTACCGCGGCCAATTTGAAGAGCGGATGAAAGCGATAATGAACGAGCTGGTTCGTGTCAAAGATGTGATTCTGTTCATTGACGAATTGCACACGATCGTTGGCGCGGGTGGCGCTTCCGGTTCGCTGGATGCGTCAAATATGTTCAAGCCAGCGCTTTCACGCGGCGAAATTCAATGTATCGGAGCCACAACGCTGGACGAGTACAGATTGTACATTGAAAAAGATGGTGCACTGGAACGACGGTTTCAGAAAATTATGGTTGAACCACCTTCAACCGATGAGACTTTGCAGATTCTGCATGGATTAAAGGATAGATACGAGGCTCATCATAAAGTGAAATACGATGATGCTGCCATTGACGCAGCCGTCAAATTGTCCGACCGTTACATTACGGACAAATTTATGCCGGACAAAGCAATTGATGTGCTGGATGAAACTGGCGCGATGGTTCATCTGGCGAACATCATTGTGCCAGACGAAATTTTGGAGTTGGAAGAGAGAGTCAAGCACATTCGTGAACAAAAAGATATGGTCATTCGTGCTCAGGAATTTGAAAAAGCAGCCATTTTCCGTGATCGGGAGAGGAAATTGTTGCGCCAGTTAGAACTGGCAAAACGCCGCTGGCAGGAAAATGATTCCGAACGAATATCAGTTGTCACTGAACAGGATGTGGCTGAAGTCGTTTCCATGATGACGGGTATCCCTGTACAAAAAGTGGCGCAATCCGAATCGGAAAAATTATTGAAGATGGAGCAAGTACTCAAGAAGCGAATTATAGGTCAGGATGAGGCAATTTCAAAATTGTCCAAAGCGATTCAGCGCACGCGCGCCGGATTGAAGGACCCGGATAAACCCATCGGTTCATTCATCTTTCTGGGACCCAGTGGCGTCGGAAAGACGCAATTAGCCAAGGAACTGGCAGCTTATTTATTCGAGGACGAAGAAGCTCTGGTGCGCATCGATATGTCCGAATACATGGAAAAATTTTCCGTCTCTCGCCTGATCGGCGCGCCTCCCGGATACGTCGGCTATGAAGAAGGTGGCCAATTGACGGAAAAAGTACGTCGCCATCCTTATTCGGTTGTTTTGTTTGATGAAATTGAGAAGGCACATCCTGATGTGTTTAACATTTTATTGCAAATCCTTGATGAAGGCCGGGTCACCGACGGATTAGGTCGCCGAGTGGATTTTAAAAATACGATTTTGATTTTGACTTCCAATATTGGCGCCAGACAAATTGCGCAGGGCAGCAATATCGGGTTCGCCAAGGGCGATGAGAAAAATAATTACGAAGCAATGAAAAATCGTATCGTTGGCGAAATGAAGCGCCTTTTTAATCCGGAATTCCTCAATCGTCTCGACGAGGTCGTTGTATTCCGGCAGTTGACTTTGAAAGATGTTGTAAAGATTGTCGACCTCGTTGTTGAAGATATGCTGAAGAAAGTTTCCGAAAGGAATATCAATATAACTTTAACAAAGTCGGCGAAAGAGTTTGTTGCTGAAAAAGGATTCGATGCTAGTTTTGGTGCGAGACCGTTGAAACGGACTATTCAAAAATACATCGAAGATCCCATTGCTGAAGAAATTCTCAAAGGAAATTTTTCCGATGGCAGCTTAATTCAGGTCATGAAAAAAGGTGATCACTTGACTTTCACCGGCAAACCGCAAAAAAGCACCGAAGAGATCGGTTCAGAAAAGGAAACGCCTCCGAGCAAATAGTAATTAGAAAAAATTCAATGATAAAATAAAAGCCAGGTCGTGCATTCTGCCTGGCTTTTTTTATAAACGGAAATCATCTGCAAAAAAATAATACATCAAATCTTACTGCTTATTTTTTCGATTCGGGATGTAGCCCGCTGAAATATTTGTAAATGTCAGAATTAGGCTGACAAATTTGAACGCGATAACTTCCAGGCTCAAAAACAAAAGGCTGGAATCGTTCCGCTTGGATTCGCAGTGCGTAAACTAATTTATCGTCTTTGAATACTTTAACTACTGGATTTTTCATTTCTTTGAGACTAACTTCAGGTAAATAGCCAAAGATTTTTGCTCTGTAGTTGTCTGTTTGATGAAAATGTACAGGCCAACCCGGATATGGTTTGTCTTTCAGTGGGTTAGCCCAGCGAGGCCAGTTCTCAAAAATGATCTCACGGTTGTGTTTCACTAATTTTACGATTCCGTAGCCCGGAGCCAGATCATGCAATAGCGCCGGTTCCTTCCCGCTTTTAACCGGATTGGACACGGCGTAAACGGTCATTTTATTTCCAAATCCGTCTTCGAAATCGCCGGTATATTTTGGCGTGCCGGGAAGATGGTTTTTTCCGGTAAATGGCGGAAACCAGCGTCTTGGCCAAAAATTAGCGATGGAAGGCACACAAAGCGCAAATCCTGCATCATGCCAGTCGTCAATACCATACTGAATCGTGCTGCCTAAATGCTGATCCCCGGCAATGTGGATGGCAAAACATTTGCGCATAATCTGCAGCGCCCTATTCCTTCCCGACGGAGGCCAGCCATCAGAATCCATGTCCGCAGCTAATTTTTGATTTTCGATGTACTCGCCAGGTTCAGGGATCGGTGCGCGTGCGACAGCCGAGCCGTTTTTGGCGTCCTGTGGGATTGTAGCTACATTGGAGAATATCGTTTGTGAAAGTACAACTTTCATCCACGTTTGATGTCCCCAATCCTGTGCCCAGTGTTCCAGAAACAGAAGTTGCCTTTTGCCTAACAGGGACGCTGTCGGAACATCCGCTTCGCTGCGCGGATCAAAGTCCGGATTCTGTGCCCAGCCGTTTAGTACTTTTGCTTTTGGAAGCAGCGGTTTTGGAGCAGATTTAAATTTTCTGTCTTCGACAATGGCAAAGCTTACTCCGCCCCAGTTCAAATCGCAGTAGTAAACGGAAATTCCTTGTTTCACTGGTGTGGTATCAAAAGGGTCGGGCAAGTTGCTGGTCTGAGTGCGTTGCACCATATTTACCCAGTCCGGCGGCATTTTATACCCCCCTGCGTCCTGAGCCGCAGCGCCGTATCGTCCGGCTGGCGTTGCCTTTCCTCCTGCGCCCCAGATATTACCGTGATAAACATCATGGTCGTCAGGGATGGCAACTGTGGGAATTTCTGCTGTCAGCTCGCGGAATGCCCAGCACCATAAATACCATTTGTAAAGGTAATCGAGGTAGGGATGGCTTAAATCTACGCGCGTGGGACTGGCGCTTTCATAAACCTGATCTCCGCTGAAAAAGAGCAAATCCGGATTATGCTTGATGATGCGACTTTTGAGATCATTATGCGGAAACCAAACGCCCCAATCCCAGGGAAAATATCCACCATCAATTCCCGCCCATTTTCCTTTGATGGGACGGACGACGTTGTGATTTCCTGTAAATGCGGCAATAATGATGCTGTCCTTTTCTATGGGATCATGGCGAATGATGCCATCCCAGAAGTACTGCGTGTTTTTATTGTTCAGAGATTTCAATTGATAAACAAGCCTGATGGGCGTATCCGCTGAATCAATCCAGTTGTCTTCCCGAAAACAGGCAGTGTAACTTTTCGGATCAACAAAGGCGGTGTCGATGCTGCGGAATTTTTCACCATCGCTGATTTGCAATACGACTTCCCTGTGGTCTGCTGTACCTAAAGGCATCAACTGTGCTGTAATTTTCAACACCTTTTTGCTCAATGTGTATTGCGAACTGATAATTGGTCCTGCTAAATGAGTTTTGTAAAATTGAAATTTCTCGCCGCTGATTTTCCAGTCGCGAAACCAGAAGCGTGCGCCATTCTTCCCTGTGCCGGGATGTGAAATGAGCGCCACGTTTCCAATCAGCCTTTCCGGTGGAATATTTTTTATCACTAATTCACTCATTCTTTGCTGCGATTTTGCATCGAATATTTCAATTTTTATTTGAAAATGGACATTCGATTTTATTGCTGCCAGTCGAATACGCAATTGTTCGGGAAGCGATATGCTCTCATTTGTTACCTGAATCAAGGAATCTTTCTCAAAATCGCGGATGAATAAATGTCCGGAGACATCGATTCCCGCAAACAGTCCGCCGCCGGGGCCATGACTGTGATGAATGAGTGCGGCAGCGCGATAGTCCAAATTGGCGCCTGCACCGATGAGAAATCCAGTTGCCGCATCCGGGTTCAAACTATCAGCGGGCATTGGAATAGTTCCTGTGACAACGCTCATCTCAAAATCAGCGATCTTATCTGACAAACGTCGGCTGAGCAGATGGACGGCGCGCATGGGGAAACGTGGTGACCCAGTCTGACAAATCAGAGTGCCGTTTTCGATTTTCCAATCCTGCAAACGGTTTGCCCAGAAATCAGGTCCGACCCAAACTCGGTCCGGGGAATTTTTCCAATAGCTTTGGAATTGAGTTTTGTGTATTAAATTTTTACAAGAAAAGAGAAAACAAAAAACCAAAGTAAGAGTAAGGAGTAAGAGGGAGAGATGTCGCCGATTCATGGTTGCTTCCTGTTTATTTGACAATTTTTGAAATTTCCTTGAATTCCGGAGTTCGCGATTCCACCAGTAGTTCAAACAAGACAGCCTCCGCTGTAGTGATGATGATGCCTTGCTGTCGCAGTCGCTCAATTGCTGTTTTGTGATCGATTTTTTTGCGCGATGAGACAGCATCTGCAACCAAATAAGCCTGAAAATCATTGGCGAGCAAATCCAGCGCTGTTTGCGCTACGCAAACATGGGTTTCAATCCCGCAAATCACGATCTGTTCGATGCCGCGGGATCGCATTTGCTCCTCAAATGTCGGAATGGCGCAACAGCTAAATGTCAATTTCTCTTCAATTTTTTCCGGCTGCAATACTTCCAAAATTGGAGCCTCAGTGGGACCCAATCCTTTGCGATATTGCTCTGTAATAAAAACCGGCAATTGGAGAACCTGAAATCCTTTCACCAATTTCACAGTGTTTTCAATCACAGAATCCTTATATTTCATCACTGCGCTGATTTTTTCCTGAATGTCTATGATCAGTAATCCGGTTGTCTCTTTTTTCAGAATTGTTGGATGTCGCTTCATTCTTTCCCTCAAATATGTTTTTTTTTAAGTGTTTTTGCTTATACGCGGCTCGACAACATGATGTATTCCAAAATATCCATTCCATGCTCGACAATATCCATATTTGCCTGACAGCCCATGTGGCCAATACGAAAAACGCGGTTTGCCAGTTTGCCCAGGGAACCGCCGACGGCCATGCCGCGCGCACGCAACCGTTTATTCAGATAATTCCATGTTAAATTTTCCGGCACTTTCACTGCAGTGACTGTGGGAGAGCAGATCGATTCGTCTTCGGGAAAAACTTGCAGTCCCATCTCAGTGATTCGTTGCCGGCAGTATTTGGCAATTTTTTCATGTCGTTCGATTGCATTTTTTAGCCCTTCGTCCAAAATCAATTGACAGGCGCGATTTACTGCAGCGATGGAATGCCAGGAAAGTGTATAAGGAAACCATTGGTTTTGCGCGCCATTTTTCCAGGGCACGAGTGAGTCATATCCGTTATAATCAATGAAATCGATTATTTTCCAGCTTCTTTTACTTACTGAAACTATGCCTAATTCCGGAGGTGCGCCAAGACATTTTTGTGATCCTACAAGGCAGAGATCAATTCCCCAGTCGTCAACTTTTACTTCCGCACCGCCAACGCTGGAAACCGCATCCACGTAGAAAAGCGGGACGCCATATTTTTTCACCAGTTTTCCGACTTCTTTAACCGGATTGATGATACCGGAAGGGGTTTCGCAATGCACCATTGTAACCATTTTCGGACGGAAATTTTTGATGGAATTTTCTACCTGTTCCAGATCAATAGCGGCATTGTATTCAGCAGCAACAACATCCACTTCGCAGCCACGAGAGCGCGCCATGTCAGCGATGCCGTGACCGAAAACGCCATTCGCAATTGATACTACTTTGTCTCCGGGAATAAGAGCTGACTTGAGAGCAGCCCAGAGCACTAACATGGCTTCGCCGTTCATCATAACGATTGTATTTTTCGTGCCCATAATTTTTTGAAATTTTTGCTGCGTATCCTGATATAATTCATAGAATTCCGGCTCAAGATCCGATGAGCCATAATTGGTTTGATAAGCTGCTAATACTTCTGCTGGCACGCGAGTCGGTCCCGGAACCAGGGGAATGAGATATGTTTTCATTTCTTTTTCTCCGCTTTTGCTGAAAATTTTTCAAATCGATCAATGTAAAATTTTAAAAGAAATGGCGTGACAAAAACGGTGACGGCAACCATTGCCACGATGGAAGCGAACATTTTGTTATCAATTAATCCTGCATCAAGCGCTACGGCAACGACCACCAACTCCACACCGGTGCGCGGCACAAGCCCGCTGCCGACGACCCATGATTTTCGGGAAGAAAATCCGATCAGCAAACCGCCAAGGTAGCCGCCAAAAAATTTCACACCAATTGCTGCAAATATGATGACCATAGCCAATAATCCGCCTTCGATAAGTGCACCGAAATTTACCCGTGCGCCTAATATGGCAAAAAACAAGGGAATGAAAAATCCGTAAGAGAACCCGTAAATTTTATATTCAATGTCTTTCGTTTTAAATTCTGCCTCTAACGCCAAAATAATTCCGGCAACGAAAGAACCGATGATCATGTGCAAACCCAATTTTTGCGCTGCGTAAGAGAAAAAGAGCACAATTGCCATCATAACGCCGAATTTCGCCTCATCAATGAGAAACCGTCGCAGCAATTGTGTTATCGGCCCCAACAGCAGCAAGTAAAAAAGTACTGCTCCGACAAAAAAAGCGAAAAATTTGCCGATGAGAATGAGTGCGCTTCCGATGGAAAATGAAGTGTCTGGATGAATGAATAAAATTAGGAAAGATAGCATGAGCAGGCTGCGCAATGCATCGATGATAGCTTCTCCAAGAATGAGCATGCCGTAGTCGGTGTGTAACTTCCCCAGGTCCATCAGTGTACGCGCGCTGACGCCAATGGCAGTAAGCGACAGGGCAAGTCCGATGAATAAGCTGGCTAAAATTGAATATCCCCAGGACACGCCAATAATGAAACCAACGATGAATGAAAGAAGCACGTTGGGGATGGAAGCGATGATAGAATTGTGCGCGATTTTTTTTAATTGAAAAATATCAATTTCACTGTAACCAATGACGAAAAAGAAAAAGGCAGCACCGATTTCGTAGAATGAGGTAAAAGTATTACCGGTGAACAGTGATGGTTCAAAAAGGAACTTACCTAATAAATAAGGTCCAAAAATTATCCCTGCCAAAAGCTCCCCTAAAAGCGCTGGCTGTTTAAGCCGAAGCATGAGTTCGCCGAGAAGCTTGGCAAAGAATAAAAACAATGTCAGTGCTAAAAAAATATCTTCAATGAATGAGTCCATACCGTCTCCGTATTTAGCAACAAATCGCTTCGTAAAGCAGCGGCATCATATCAGTTAAAGTGACAATTCCCACAAAAAGTCTTTTTTCTCTGCGCCAGAAATCTCGTTTTCGATTCACGACCGGGATTGTGAACAGATTGTATTCCAGCATCATTTGCGCGACGCGGGAAATTTTTGTATTCGGTGTGACAGAGAGCGGCTCGGTTTCCATAAATCCGCTCACAGGTCTGTTGACGTCCATCAGGGAAACCAATTGGAATAATTTGCGTGTGTCTGCT
>NATN01000082.1 GCA_002085355.1 Candidatus Zhuqueibacterota bacterium 4484_87
CAAATCACTCAGCAGCTTTATCGCCTTTTTGAGGAAATAGGGCCCTTTTTCAAAATCTTCAGCAACCAGCGCACAATGTCCCATCTTTCGAAAAATCTCTGCCCGCACACGATCATTGACAAACGTGGAATCGTATTTCAGTTTAATTTGATAATAATGATATGCCTTTTCAAATCCAAATTCTTTCAAATTGTAATAATTCGAGGCTAAATTTAGCGCTAACTCACTCTCTAACTTTGGGTTAGTCGATTCGTCATTCAGCGCAATCGCCGTTGTCAACGCATCAATTGCCTTCTCATAGTAGCGTTTTTGTCCCCCTTGTTTTTGAAATGTAATTGTACGAAAAACAGATTTCAGCGGCGCAACAATTGCATCAAACGCCCGCTGGCTAAAAGATTTTTTTAAACTGGCTTTGGCTGCTCCATACTTTTCCAGAGTTTCATAATTAAAACTCAGCGTTAAATAAGCCTGTATCATGCGGTAGTCTTTAGAAAGAGACTTTTCTATGAGCCGGACTGATTTTTCCATCAGCTCCGGATTCAAATCCAACACCTGACGCGTGCGATCGCTTTTTTCTGTAGCTTTGTATGAATAGCAAAGCCCCAACAAATACAGATACTTTTCCTGATACGGAAATTTCTCGAGCCGATTCGAATAATAAAGAATCGCCTCGTCGATACGGCCCAACCGATAAAGCGACGCCACCATGCCTCTATTGGCGTCAAGGTGCGTCGGCATCAGTGCAACCGCCGAACGGTAACGGCTGTACGCGGCATTAGCTTCGCCGTAACTTTGAAAATTTGCCCCTGTTCTCAAATATAAATCAAACAAACGCTCTTCCGCTTCGATACTAAACCGGGAATTCTCGGTAAGGCTGAATTTTTCTGCTACTTTTTTGTAGGTCTTGATCGCGCCAATATCATCATCTCTGATTTCATAAATTTTGCCCAAAAATAAAAGCGCTCTGGCAGATTCACCAGCCAAATTGGAGAATTCTGACAACAACATCTGCAATTCCTGAACGGCTGCATCGAAATCTTTCTGCTGGTAAAATATTTCAGCGATACGATAGCGCGCCCGAGCGCCGAGACGTGGATAGAAAGAATAGTTTTGAATAAATAAGCGCAGCGATGAAATTGATTGATAGGGATCGCTCTCTTCCGCCAAAGTCAAAATTTTATCCAGTGCTTGATTGACAAAACTTGTCTCTGACGGATAAAATTGCAGCACTTTCAAATATGCAGAAATGACATCCTGCCGCTGACCAAAAAGTGAAAAAATATCGCCGATAAGAAGCTGGGCTTGAGCGCAGCGGGCGATTTCCTTTGGATAAGCGGAAACCAGCTTTTCCAGTTTTTTGATTGCTGTTGTATATTTTTTATTCAGAAAATAGAGTTCAGCCAGATATAACTGCGCCTCGGACTCAATGGCCGAGACGCCGGCGGCTTCTCTTTTTATTTTTTCCAACTGACGCACCTGACTCGCAAACGAATTAATTTTGTTTGCGTGATCCAGTTTAAAAAGCAGCAAGCTCGCCCTGCCAACCAATTCTTTATTTTGAGGAAACAATTTGATAATTTCTTCCAAATAGGACCGGGCGATTAATGTGTCTCCTAAAAAAATATACGTTCGCGCCAATTCATAGTACGTATTTCCGAACTGCACGTGTTGTTCAGGAAAAAAGTCAAAAATCCGCTGGAAAGCTAACAGACGATAGTTTAACTCGCCGATAGGCGGTGAAATATTTTGTTGTGAAATTAAATCCGTCTCCGGTAAAGGAAAGTATGATTTTGCAAACTGGAACTGAACAAAGGCGTCTTTGAATCTGGGAATCGCTCCGTCCTCGCTAATGCGAAAGATATCTTCCGCGCCACCGCGACGAGACACAAAGTAAAAAGTGGAATCCGGCGCGCCCACGGCATAAAAATCATAATTAAGCGCAGGAATCAATTTCATTTCCTGAAATGAAAGCGCGGTTTGCGGCTCAATGTGCTGAAGCTGAAAATTTGAAACGACCGCTCCGGCTAAAGTCGCTTGACTTTTCCGAAAATTTGACGCCGGAATGCGGCGCCGAATTAACTTCACCTTCCATAGCTCCGGTTGGTCTTCCGGAGTAAGTAGTCCATCTCCATTAATGTCTTTTGCGTAACGAGTGAAAAAAATTTCATCTTTGCGCGGATGCCAGGACGGAAAAGCATCATTGCTCTCGCCGGTGGTTACCTGTTGCGTAGATTTCAGTTCTGCGCTGGTATCGGAAAAAGCTACTTCTCCAATGAAAACTTGTCCGCAATTTTTTGGCGGAACAAAGGCAGCAAAGCAGAGATATTTTCCGTCGGGTGACCAACTCGGGTGTGTGGCTTTCATATCCGAAAGTTGAAAAACCTGCCAATTCCTCATCTGAATCACAAACAATCGAAAATCCCCTGCTCTGTCCGATGCAAAAGCCAGATATTTTCCGTTTGGTGAAAATGCCGGATATAAATCAGCTCCTAATTGTTTTGTGACGCGCAAAGGAGAGCCATGAGGAAAAACACCGTATTTTCGCACTTTTATTGGCACAATCCACAAATCACCCAGTGCATCCTCGCGATAGGAGACAAATGCCAGATTTTTTCCGTCTGGCGCCCAACATGGCATGATATCATCCGCTTTGTGCTTAGTAATTTGAATCGCAGACCCGCCTGCGGCCGGTTTCACCCAGATGTCCATATTGCCGCTTCGTTTGGAGGCAAAAGCAATCCACTTTCCGTCCGGAGACACGGCGGGAAACATATCTATCTCAGGGTGTGTGGTAATTTGTTCATAAAGCTGGGTTAAATCAAATCCCGTGGAAATTTTTGTGCGCGTTTGCGCTTTGGGTTGTTCAAAGAAAAAGTCTTTGTAATGAGCGCACGAAAAAAACAGTGCACTCCCGAACAGAACAGGAAGAATTGACCGCAGTAAAACAGATTTGATTATTTTCATTTCTCAACTTCGGTTAATTTGCGCCTCATAAACAAAAAGATCATGTCGTGTCAAGGCATGATCTTTTTCGCACTGCGAAATCATTGATTCGCTCTATTTTTTTTCGGATTGCTTTTGTTTCTGTACCCACTCTCCTGAATCCAGTTGAATCCAGGAGCCGGGCGCTGCGTTGTCCTTATTCATTTTTGCAAAGATGTGGCCCACATTTTCTTCGCCTGCCTGAGCAGCATTTTCATTCAGGACAATGATGCGCTCCATGATAATTTTTCGATATTCATTTTCAGACTGGACTATTTTTTCCACTCGATTTTTTAACGTCTCATCTTTGCCGATTTTTTCGGGATGAATAATTTCCAAAAATCCGCGATTGTTTTCTCCGACGATGCCAGCTTTTAAAAATTCTTCCACATCATCTTTATTGAATTTTCTCCCCTGAACCGCTTCCAAAACTTTCTTTTTATTTTCCGACATCTTCGGCTGTGGGGCAGTGTTATTTCCGACGGATCTCACCGAAGTCAATGTCCAGACATCTTCCTCGATTTGCTGGTATGTACCGATGACCTGATTTTCCAGCGCCGTTTTTTCTCCGGTGACGCTAACTTCCGGCGCTTTCACGCTGCAATACATGAGCAGCAACACCATCGCCAGCCCCCAAACGAACATTTGCCTTTTGTAAGTCATTTTCGCCTCCTGCATAGAATTTTCATTTTCGCATAAATTCAAAAAAAGTGCGTAGCGCCCGCGACACAGCGGACAGCAAAGTGGCAAATTCAACAAACGGCTGACTCACGCGTTCGTTGAGCGTTCTCTCGATCTGAGTAATTCGCGCCACCGTCTCTTTGATATTTCCGACGCCCTGCTCGACCATTCCCACCTGCTTTTGCACGGACTGAACAATTCGCTTGACATCATTGACGACAATTGTCAAATCGTGAGAGATCGGCACAATTTGCTGGCGAGTCACTTCCATCAGCTTCTCGGCTTCGCGGGCGGTGCGTCGAATCTGCACTAATGCGATCAGCAAACCGATCACAAAAATAACAATAAAAACCGCTATCACTACAACGCTAATTTCAACGAGCATCTTTTCCTCCGCCCGGTTTTATTTTTTGCCTTTTGTCAGTTCTTCTTCAAAAGCCTGCTTGCTGGCTTCGATTGCTTTAGAAATCTTTCCGCGCTTTTTAGGTGCTGCCTTCTTTGGCTCGTCTTCTTCAGATTTTGTTTCTTCTTCTTCAGGAGAAACTTTTTTCTTTAGCTCATCCGCAACTCTTTTGCTCTCGGTCAAAATTTGGTCATATTTCTTTTTTGCTTCTTCAAATTTCTTCTCTGCCTCTGCGCGAAGCTGTTCCGCTCTTTTCAGAGCATCTGCTAATTTTTCTTCGGAAAAACTTTTCGCTTCGCCATAAAACTTCTCGGCATCGCCCAAAAATTCGTCAGATTTTTCTTTCAAATCTTTACGCAACTCATCGCCCTTCTTAGGGGCGTACAACAGGGCAAATCCTGCGCCAACTAATCCGCCGAAAAATAAGCCTTTAAAAAATGATCCGACATTTGATTTTTCTTCACTCATGGGGCACTCCTTGCTTTGCTTTTAATCCATAACTTTTACTTTCAACTTACTACAAAAATCAATGAAAATCAAGGGATTTTTGCAATGTTTTCGGTTCATAACACTATTTCCCTCGATATTGAAATTTGCCAGCCGTTTTTAATTTATCTTTTTGTGAATCTATTTATCACTTGCTACGTAAACAGCAACAAACGGTTCCCGACAGAAATAAATATTTTTTAAAAATGTATTGCTTTTCTTAAAGAAAAATATTATTTTTTAATTTAAAAAACATTAAAGGAACACAATGAGAACCAAGAAAGTCGGATTAGCGCTCAGTGGCGGCGCCGTACTGGGAGTTGCTCACCTCGGCGTAATCAAAGCGCTCGAAGAAAAAAATATTTCCATCGACATCATCGCCGGAACCAGCGCTGGTTCGCTTGTAGGAGCTTTTCTTGCGGCAGGTTACAACACAAAGCAACTTTATTCCATGGCAAAAAAACTTTCCTGGGACGATCTGGGAAGGGTCACGATTCCGACCAAAGGCTTGTTGAACAGCCAGGCGCTGCAAGATTTTATTGACAGAGAACTGAACAATGCAACCATAGAACAGCTTCCGAAGCCGTTTGCAGCCGTAGGAGTCGATCTTACCTCTGGTAAACAGGTCATTTTTCGCAATGGGCCTGTTTCTGAAGCCGTCCGCGCCAGTTCTGCCATTCCCGGCGTTTTTACACCTCTCATCAAAAATGAGCAAGTGATTGTGGATGGCGGCGTGCTCAATTTTTTGCCAACAAACATTGTACGCGACATGGGTGCGGATTATGTAATTGGCATCAAACTAATTCCGTCAATTACACCAAACAAACCTCCGCAAAATATCATTCAGATACTCGTTAATTCATTCACTCTCGCGCTAAGCCAGATTGCCGAATATGCACCTGCGGGCAATGTAACGATCATTCCCGATTTAACAGGGCTGAACCCCCATGACTTTAAACAGGCGGATGAACTGTTTGAGCGCGGTTATCAAGCGGGGCTGAAATACGCCGGTCGCATATCGGAGGACATCAGTAAATTAGCCATTATAAAAAAAGTTGTGCAAAAAATAAAAAATGATTGAACAGGAGGCTATTTTGCCAGTTCTGAAATTGGAACATGTTTATAAATCGTTCAAGGACATTCACGCCGTTGACGATGACTATTAGGCCCCAACGGCGCAGGCAAAACAACGACGATACGCATGATTATGGAGATCATCATTCCGGACAAAGGACAAATTTTCATCCTTGACCAGCCAAATTCACAAAAACTGCGCGACAAGATCGGCTATCTACCGGAAGAACGAGGGCTGTATCGCAAAATGAAAATCAAGGAATTGCTTATCTTCATGGCTGAGCTCAAAGGGATGAAAGCCGCCGCGGCACGCAAAAAAATTGACTATTGGCTCGAGCGTTTCGATCTTTCCGAATGGGGCAACAAAAAGGCAGAAGAGCTCTCCCGTGGCATGCAGCAAAAAGTGCAATTTATCGCCACCATTATCCATGATCCGGAATTGATTATTCTTGACGAACCTTTTACAGGATTAGATCCGGTAAACACTGAATTATTAAAAGACGTCATTTTGGAGCAAAAAGAGCGCGGCGCGACCATCATTTTTTCCACCCACTTGATGGAACAGGTGGAAAAACTGTGTGATTCCATTTGCCTCATCAACGAAGGAAAATCTGTCCTCAAAGGAAACATAAGAGAAATTAAGAAAAATTTCAGAAGGAATTCTCTTTTGTTGGAATTTGAAGGAGAAGCAAAATTTCTGCACGATGAAAAATTAGTACAAAAATTTACCGTCACTGACCACATGACAGAAATTTATCCTGCTGAGGGAAAAACAACGCAAGATGTGCTGATTCGGGCGCTAAAAGAAGTGGCTGTGACCAAGTTTGAAGTTATGGAACCTTCGTTAAACGATATTTTTATCGATACAGTGACCGGTTGAAAATCAAGGAGATAAATTGTGAATAAATTTTTGACAATTTTCAAACGCGAATATCTTTCGCGGGTAAAGACCAAAGGTTTCGTCATCGGTACAATTCTGACGCCAATCCTGCTCATAGGATTAAGTTTCGGACCAGGCCTGCTCTTCCAGCTTAAATCTGAAAAAGTCCGTCATTTTGCAGTGATTGACATGAGCCAGATCGTCTATGATGAGCTTGTCAAAGCGCTCGACGATACAACCTCCACGGGCGAGCCAATGTACTTTTTGGAGAAAATCGATGCGACCGAAGAAAATTTAGTAACAATAAAAGACACTTTGAGCAAACTGGTGGATTCACACAAGCTCGATGGCTATTTCGTAATTCCGGCCGATGTTGTTGAATCGAATAAGTCTGAGTATTACGCCAAAAATACGAATGACTTTAAAAGCAATATTATGTATCAGAATATCATCTCGCAGATCATTACCAATTATCGCCTTAAAAAAAGCAACATCGACCCTCAAATGATAAAAATGCTCACGCAGCGCATTGATCTGAAAACGTTCAAAATTGAAAAAGGCGGAAAAGAGCAGGAAGACAGGGGATTTTCATTTATCATTACTTTCATCATGCTCTTTTTTCTTTACATGGCGCTCATTATGTACGGTGTTTTTGTCATGCGCAGTGTATATGAGGAAAAAACATCCCGTGTAGTAGAAATGATCGTTTCTTCATGCAGGCCTTTTCAACTCCTGGCGGGAAAAGTGCTTGGCGTAGGTGCCGTGGGACTTACCCAGTACGCTATTTGGGTCAGTGTCGCTGCACTGCTCACGCTCTATGCCGGTAGTATCGTTGCCATGTTTGCGCCTGCTGCTGATTTCCCAATTCCGACTATCCCCATTTCAGTGCTGGTTTATTTCATTATTTTCTTTATTCTGGGATATTTGTTGTATGCGACTTTGTACGCCATGGTCGGCTCAATGGTTAATTCTGATCAGGATGCCCAACAATTCCAGTTTCCGGTAATGATTTTTATCATTGGCGCTTTTTTCCTGGCATTTTATATCATTCGCAATCCGGACACAACGCTTGCCAAAATCGTATCTCAAATTCCACTTTTCTCGCCAATAACTATGTTCACGAGAATTTCCGTACAGAGTCCGCCGTTCGGAGAGATTTTGCTCTCAATAGTCCTGCTTATTGCGGCGATCATTTTCTTTATCTGGTTAGCTGCTAAAATTTTCCGTGTGGGTATTTTGATGTACGGCAAAAGGCCTACCTTGCCGGAGATAATTAATTGGTTGAAATACTGATTTTTTAAGGTATAGATTCCCAAAAGCAAAAGCCCGATTTTTTTGTGAAATCGGGCCTTTCATTTAAACCTACTTACTTCTTCCCAGGAACACCATTCGTTTCACCGTAGATTTATCTTTAAATTTTATCCGGCAGAAATATATTCCGGCAGCAACGCGCTGCTTAGCAAAATTCAAACCGTCCCAATAACGCACATAATGCCCGGCACCTTGGAAATCGTCAACAACCGTCTTTACCCGCTGCCCCAAAATGTTGTAAATCGCGATTTCCACATTCCCGGATTTTCCCAAATCATATTTTATCGCTGTAATACCGCTAAACGGATTGGGAGCATTTTGAAACAGCGTAAAATCGATAGGCAGCGGTTCATTCTTTTGTGCGCTGGAATCAAAAGCAACAAAAGAAAAATAATCCCGCGGAGCGAAATAGGGGTGCGTTTTGAAATCCTGTGAATTATCTCTGGCGGAAAAATACAGCTTTACCAACGATCCCTTTGTCTGCGGAGGAAGCCAGGCGAAATATTCGTTTTCCTGATCAGAGTTCATTAGTTGTTCCCGCAAAAAGGAAAAGCTTCCTTCAGGCGAATAATAGACAAACAAGGAATCAGCAATTAATTCGTGTCTGGAAAAAATTTTGATAGAAACTTTGTGGCCGCGTGTCTGATCATGAACAATTACCGGAACGCTGCTAAAAAACATACCGTGATAAAAAACTGCCTCATAGGCATCGACAATTCCCCAGCCAAAATCATTGTCTGGGCTTTCCGCATTGGAAGCGGTCTTTCGCAGTGCCTGCGCCACCTGATAAGGCGAAAGATAAGGATGCGCCTCTAAAATGAGTGCCGCTACTCCGGCGACAAGCGGACACGACAACGACGTTCCAGAAGCTGGACGATAACCATCCACGGTACTGGCGCTTGCGCCATGCACACTCACCCCCATTGCATCAACATCAGGCTTGATTCTGCCGTCTGCGGTCGGCCCTCTGGAACTAAAATTTGCCAGTTCGCCGTCTGCGGTTGTTGCACCTACAGCAATGACATCTTCCCCATCCGCTGGCGCAATCATGTAATGCCACTCGCTTGCCCCTTCGTTTCCCATACTACTGATGACAACAACGCCCTTCTGTACCGCTATTTCCGCAGCAATCGTAGTTACCGCTGTGGCGCCATCCATATCTTTGTAGGAATACCAGTCCAGATATCCAAGCGAACTGCTCACAAGATCAACGCCTTTTCGCTCCAGCCACTCCAGTCCCGCAACCCAGAAATCTTCTTCCGCTGGATATTCATTGCTCACATCTTCAGTTTTTGCCAGAAAAAAACTGGCTCCGTATGCCGGGCCTATCAATTCCCCTGGCGCAAATCCGCCGATAACAGACAACGTTAATGTTCCGTGATTATGTTGAGAAGACAGATCGCCTGATTCATTTTGCGTAATACTATCCTGATTGATAAAATCGAACTCATCAATCACCTTCATGTGCAAAAAAGCCTCATGGTATTTATAATCAAATCCGGTATCAAGCATTCCGATAATTACACCGCTGCCGTCCAGTCCCAAGTCGTGAAGTTCAGGGACGCGTATGAGCTCATTTTGCGCCAAAGAAGGGCCATAATCCAGCTTGTAATTTTGCGGTTTTCTCAAAAACTGATCATCCGCAGGTAGAGGCTCCTCGCGACGGATTTTTGCCACTCGTTGAATCCTTTTTACAAAATCCTTTTGCAAAATCTGCTGACGTTGGTCATCCTTTAAATATGCACTGATTGCATTCAACCAACGGGAACGAACAATTGGCTTCACACCGATACTTTCCAATTCATCGAGATAAGCTTCAGATAGCGGAAAATCAGTTTCATCGATCACATCGCCCATCATCATTACTTTCGCGCGTCGTTGTAGTACGCGATTTGGCAGTTCAATTTTCAGCTCCTTTTTTTGCCGCATCAATTGTTGAGCATCACTGCCTTTATCGCGAAAAAAAATCCAATATTTTTCTGTTGCCAATCCGACGGTTGGCAGGACCAGGCAAATCCAAAAAATCAAAATTTTCCGCTTCATTTCAATGTCCGATTTTTTAATTTCATCTCTTTAGATTAACCTCTGCATTGAGCGTTCGCAGAGGCTATAATTTTTTTCGCGCGACTAAAATGAGGCTTGAAAAACAGCAAATTGAATTTCTATTTTTTCTCTTCACGAACCTCGAGCTTTCTTCGTGAAATCTACAATTAAAAATTAAATTTGCCGAAGACTCGCTTTTTAATTTTAAACCAGCAATAACGGTGATGGTTTCAAATAATTTAAATTTCCATTGCATAAAAGTAAAAGATTTCATATTTTAAAAATTCGCAAACAACTTTTCTGCTGTCCTTTTTGAGTGTAAAAATCCGCGGTCAATTGCAACATATTTAAAATTATCAGGAAAATTAACTTTGGCAAAATTTGCAGAAATAGCTGTGCCGGTGCCGGTATTTCAGCTCTACACTTATGAAATTCCGGAGAGTTTTCAGAGCAAAATAGTCCCGGGCTCCCGCGTGCTGGTTCCGCTGGGAAAAAGGAAAATGACCGGTTATGTCATCACAACAAAGGATGAGTGCCCGCGAAGCGATTTGAAGCCGATACACGACTTGCTCGACCAGTCACCCGTGATCTCTGATGAATTGATCCGCCTGGCGCAATGGATTTCCGAATATTACATTTGTCCGCTGGGTGAAGTTATTCGCGCCATGCTACCGGGCGGGATTAATCTAGAGACTAAAACAAAAATTGAACTTATTGCCAGCCCCGAGCGCATTGAAGAATATTTGCAAACCCATCACGCGCCACGGCAAAAAAAAATACTGGAACATCTGCAAAAGCAAAAATCGTCCGCCCTGGTTCAATTGCGCCGAAAATTCCGCGGAGCTCAACTCTATGATGCCATAGATAAATTAGTCGCTGCTGGATTAGTATCCCGAAAAGTCGCCATCAGCGACGCGCTGGTGAAACCGAAAACTGAAATATGGGTCAGGATTCATCCCGATTTTGAACAAGAGGAAAAATTCCAGCACCTATTTGACTCCCTGGAGAAAAAGGCACCCTCACAAGCCATGTGCCTCCATTACATTTTTTCAAAAAAAACAGTGGCGCAAAGAAACGTTCTCAAGGAACTCCGCATCAGTTCGGCAGCAATCAATGCGCTTGTGAAAAAAGGTTTCATTGAAAAATATGAGCGGGAAATTTTTCGTTCATATTTTCAGTTGGACTCTCACGGAAAGCCCCCTCTTTTTACGCTCAGCGAATATCAGACGCGCGCTATCTTTCACATTTCAGATGCGATTTCCAAAGGCGACTACAAGACATTTCTTGTCCATGGCGTAACCGGCAGTGGAAAGACTCAGGTTTACATCGAAGCATTAAAAAAAATTCGTAAGCTCGGGAAAACCGGCATCGTACTGGTTCCCGAAATTTCACTGACCCCGCAAACAGTTCGCCGTTTTGCTCAAAATTTTCCTGGGCAAATTGCTGTGCTCCACAGCCGTATGTCACCAGGCGAAAGGTATGACTCATGGCGCAAGTTGCAAAACGGAGAGTTGACCATTGCCATTGGCGCGCGATCTGCTGTTTTTGCTCCGCTTAAAAATCTCGGGCTCATCATCGTGGACGAAGAACATGAGCCATCCTACAAACAATATGATTCCCGACCGCTCTATCATGCTCGTGATGTCGCCGTTTATCGCGGCTTGCTAAACAAAGCCGTTGTTATTCTCGGATCAGCAACGCCCTCGCTGGAGTCGTATTACAACGCGAAAGCAGGGAAATTTCATCTACTTGAATTGCCGAAAAGAATTGACGATGTTCCCATGCCTGTGGTGAAAATCGTAAACATGCTTCAGGAAAGAAAAGAACGTCCCAAGCAAAAGGTAGATATTTTCTCCTCGGCCTTACAGGAAAAAATGAAAGAAAAAATTCAAAGAGGCGAGCAAATTATACTGCTGCAAAACCGGCGCGGCTTTTCAACATACATCAAATGCAAAGACTGCGGGCACGTAGAGAAATGTGAAAATTGCGACATCACTTTAACTTATCATGCCAAGGGTAATTTTCTTCAATGCCACTATTGCCATTACACAAAACGCGCACCGAGTGTCTGTCCCAAATGCGGGGGAAATGATATTTTATTCCGTGGCATCGGCACTCAGCGCGTCGAGGAGGAAATACATAAACTTTTCCCGGAATTCAAAGTTGTACGCATGGATATGGACACAACGTCGCGAAAACGGTCGCACCACCAGATACTCTCTGATTTTGCACGTAAAAAATATCAGATTTTGCTGGGTACGCAAATGGTAGCCAAGGGCCTGGATTTTCAAAATGTAACGCTTGTCGGCGTTATTTCCGCGGACACCAGTCTGCTGCTGCCCGATTTTCGTTCAACAGAACGCACTTTTCAACTGCTCACTCAAGTTGCGGGCAGGGCGGGAAGAAAGGAACTGCTCGGCGAAGTAATCATCCAAACCTACTCCCCGGATAATTCTGGCCTGAAATTTGCACAATACCATGATTTTAAAGGCTTTTTTCTCAGTGAGTTACCCGTGAGAAAAGAGCTGAATTATCCGCCATTCGGGCGGCTGGCGTATATTTTATTCAGCGGAGAAAAAGAGCAGCGCGTGCAGGACACAGCTATGCGCTTTTTCAGTCACTTACGTTTTCCGCCGCAATACGGCGATATTTATGGTCCTTTACCGTCGCCGCTGTCCAGATTGAAAGGAAAATATCGCTGGCAAATTATTGTAAAATTCAACAAAAAGCAAGATCCCGGCGGAAAAATTTTGCATGAACAACTAAAAAGTGCGCTGCAATCGTTTAAAGCTGAAAAGCGACTATATCTCGTGAAAATTCAAATTGATATTGATCCTATTTCGCTCTTGTGATTAAATGCAAATTTTCCAAATTTTATGATTTTCTTTTGATTCGATTAATTAAATAAAACCTTGCATTGGCACATTTTTTGTGTTATATTTTCCAATAACGAGGTTTACTGTTGCGCATTGCTATTATTTCTGACATTCACGCTAATCTTCCGGCGTTGCAGGCAGTGTTTAGCCAGATTGATCGGGAAAAAATCGACAAAACAATCTGCCTTGGCGACGTTGTAGGCTATGGCCCCAATCCCAATGACTGCATGGATTTGGTACGCGAGCGTTGTGAGGTCATCCTCATGGGCAACCATGACTATGCTTGTATTTATAAGCCGGAAATGTTTTTTTTTAATCATTTTGCCCGTCAGGCGATTGAATACACACTTACGATAATCAAAGAAAAACACCTGGAGTTCATCAACGGGTTACCGTTCCGCCACAGCGAAGATGATTTGCTCTTTGTTCATGCAAATCCGCTACGGCCAGAAGGCTGGGAATACATTTTGTCCATCGATGAAGCGATTTATTATTTTCCCAAATTTTCTGAGCAAATTTGTTTCATCGGACATTCCCACTTACCAACAATTTTTATTAAACGGGAAAAATCTGGTTTCTCTTTGCTGGAGCAAAGAGAAATCTCCCTCGAAAATAACTGTCGTTACATCATCAACGTCGGTAGCGTGGGGCAGCCCAGAGACGGGAACCCGGCAGCTTCATTTGGAATCGTTGATCTGAAAAAGCGCGATTTTGAAATCGTCCGTGTAGCGTACGACATCGAAGAAACTATTGCACGTATGGAAGAAGCTGGTCTGCCCGCTTTTTTGGCACAACGATTGCGAACTGGAAAATAAGAAGAGAGTAATTTTCTAAATTAGGAGACGTTACATCATGGTCAACAAACTTAAAAGCAGCGGCACACCCATTGTCATCTCAGGCGAGCTGTATAAATCCATTTCAGAGATTGTCAATGATCTTGCAGCAAAGATTCACGCCAGGACAGTCGTTTTCTCTGACATGAACGGCCACCCAATTACACAACGTGGCGTTGGTACAGAGATCGATCTGCCAAGCCTGTCCGCTTTGGGCGCGGGGTCGTTTTCCGCAACAGCACAAATAGCAAAAATCGTAGGTGAAAAAGATCATTTTCGTTTCATTTTCCATGAAGGTGAAAAATTTAATCTATTTTTATCCAACGTCGGAAACAATTTTCTTCTGATCACCGTTTTTGATACTTCATCAGCGCTGGGCATGGTTCGCATCTACACAAAACGCGCGATTCAGGCTCTGGAAGAACTTTTACAGGAAAGCGATTCAGAAGAAAGTAATGAAAGCCAATTCTTGGATGTGGAATTCAGCAAAATTTTAAATCAAGAATTGGAAAAAGCATTTAAGCTTTAATTCAAGCAAAATTTTCTTAAGGAACGATTAGATGTTCATAAATTGGGCGACAAATGAAATTACGTTGAAGATTGTGTACTACGGGCCCGGATTAGGGGGAAAGACTACCAGCCTGCAATACATTTATCAACATCTTGATCCGTCGTTGCGGGGAAATTTGGTCACGCTGAACACACGCGAGGATCGCACTTTATTTTTCGACTTTCTGCAACTTGACTTTGGGAAAATTTTGCATCGCCGACCGCGCTTCAACTTATATACGGTACCGGGACAAGTTTATTATGCTGAAAGCCGCCGCATTATCCTTTCCGGGGTGGATGG
>NATN01000083.1 GCA_002085355.1 Candidatus Zhuqueibacterota bacterium 4484_87
TCCAAATCCTAAAAGGTGATCAACAAATTTACATGCAAACATCAGCGCTTGTTTTTCAAGACACAACAGCGTCTTTCAGTTTTGAACCAAAAATACATGCGGAGCTATCTGAATATTTCTTTACCCTCTTTTTAGATACGCAAAAGGTCGCTGAAGCTGACAGTGTCGTTTGTGGAGATGTATTTCTGATCAATGGCCAATCCAATGCATTGTCAATCGACTATGAAGACAAAGCACATTTTCAATCTGAATGGTTTCGTTCATTTGGAAATTCCAGTCAAGTGGCGGCTGACTGTCGAAATGATTTACAATGGGGACTCGCGCAGGGAAATTCTCATTTCGCACATGCAGCCGTCGGGGTTTGGGGATTACGATTGGGGAAATTAATTATCGAAAACAATAACGTGCCCATCTGCATATTAAATGGAGCCACCGGAGGCTCTTATATTGCGGACCATCTGCGCAAAGACTCGAGCCCCACAGATTTAAATACAAATTATGGACGATTGCTCTACAGAGCCAAAAAAGCAAAAATCCAACAATCGGTGAAAGCGATTTTCTGGAATCAAGGCGAAATGAATACAGACAATACTTATGCCCAATATGCCGATCAATTTAGCCAGCTTTATCAGGATTGGAAATCAGATTACCCCGAATTAGAAAAAATTTTCATATTTCAAATTCGTCCCTGTCAGGGAGAAAGAAGCAATATTTTATTACGGGAAATCCAGCGAGAAATTGCAGAACAGTATCCTGACGTGGAAATCATGTCAACCGCAGGCATCTGTGGTCACGATGGTCTTCATTACAATTATGAAGGCTATAACCAGATGGCTCTCTGGATTTACCGCCTTGCAGCAAAATATTTTTATAATTCATCCGACACCCTGTTTATCGCTCCGCCAAAAATTAAATCAGCAGAAATCATCGACGGAGAAATCCCGAAAATAAAACTTTCTTTTGATCAGACAGTGATTTGGCCTGCGGATACTCTCGGCGCAAAAATGAAAGACAACTTTTTCCTTGTCGGAGACAATGTCACCAAAATAGATTCCGGATATGCCGCAGATAACACAATTTTTCTGCTGCTTTCATCAGGGACATCTGCCACAGGCGTTAGTTATGTCCCTAACAAATATTACTCTGGAACCCATACGATCTACGAAGGCCCCTAGCCATTTTCAATTCAAAAGGTCAATTTATAAAAATATTGCGCGACTCGGAACAACAGGCTGGGAATTACTCCATTGCCTGGAAACCGGATGGTTTATCCAGCGGAATTTATTTATGCCATCTGACTTTTGAAAAACGATTAACGGTTACGCAAAAATTGCTCTATCTAAAATAAACCTTTTAATTTTTTGTAAAACTAAATATATGAATGACCAGTTGAGATTTTTTAAGTAAAATAGCAATGAAAAATAATAAAAGCCTTACGGCTTAATTCCTAAATTGAATTGGAGTTAAGGCGTGCTGCAGGCGGAAAATTACCTGCTCAACGGTGGACAGGAATCGCGTATCAACTATCAGATGACGCAGGTTGTGGAACCGAAACCGGCAATCCAGACACTCTATTTGAGCTATGTTATTCCGGTTACTTTCAAATCACCTACTTATAATCAGCAAATCACCAACTTGAAATTTGATTATTCGCCGCCGCCGGACGGAAAGAAAGAATACATTGACAAACGCGGCAACAAAGTCATCAAGTTGTCGTGGAAAAATCCGCGCAGCACCATCAAAACGACAATTTCCCTGACGGCGCTCAATAAAACGCTGCTCACCAAACTGGAAACGCAAACCCCGTTTCCGTTTCGCAGCGTTCCGGCAGAGGTGCAACCATACCTTTCCGCAACCAAACAGGTTCCGGCGACAAATCCGACCATCAGTGCCAAAGCGAAACAGTTAGTTGCCGGCGCAAAGACAGAATTTGATGCGGTGCAGCGAATTTTGACCTGGGTCATTGATCACATGCACTATGTGCTCACGCCCAAAGATTACGGTGCGCTCTACTCTTTTAAAACAGGAAAAGGAAATTGTCAGAATTACTCCCATCTTTCATCTGCGCTCATGCGCGCTGTGGGTATTCCATCGCGCATTGTAAACGGGATTACGTTGAAACAGCCGTACACTGTGGACATGGGCAGCAGAAAGTTGACGCTGAAAATGGCGGAAGGCAGACACTCCTGGATTGAAGTCTATTTCCCTGATCTGGGCTGGGTCCCGTTTGACCCGCAGCAGACGCAGCTTTTCGTGAGCAACAGATTTATCCGCGTGGAAGTGGGACTGGACAATGAAGAGACTTCGCAGGACGGACTCATTCGCTGGACACAGCTCAAAGGGGCATTAGCCACGCCAAATTTTGAAGAAGTGATCGAAGCTGCTTTTGTTTCGGACCACGTGCAAATCCAAGCGAAAAAGTTAAACTATGGGCCTCGCAAATTTTTGTTCACCCCGGCAGTACGGGCGACATTCAAAGAAGTGCCTATCGTCAAAGCGCCGGAGCCGGTGAAAGAAATTCCGCAGGAACAGCTCAAGCAACTCAACTACGGCAAACCTTACATGTTCGGCAATCTGGAATTTCCAAAAAATATCGATTTTTTCTCAAAACGCGGGCCTGCCGAAAGCGCTGGCGGCGATAGTTATGAGATGAAGAAAAATTTCATGGTGGAAACGGCGGAATATGTGACGGAAAAATCTCAGTACGCCCAGGTATTCGTGCTCGACAAACCCATGCAAGTAAGAAAAGTCGGCCTGGTGCTGCACAAATTTGGCTGGACCAAATCAGCTCGAGACCCGGCTATGATTGGGTGGATTTCAATTTCAGCAATGAAAAACCGCGCATTTCTCCGGGGCGATACTGGATTGCGCTGGGTTTTACTGGTAGACCCATCATCAACTGGTTTTATTCCTATGGCAAACCTGTGGGGCCTGTTGACGGCACTCGCTACAAAACAATTCTTGATCCCAATTGGAGCAATTCACTGAATTACGAGTTTAATTATCGGGTATTGGGTTACGCAGCCCGATAATCGGAGTTATTTTGTATTCATGAGCCCTTCGATTTTCGGAGGGCTTTTTTTTTGAAAAAGAGCAAGTTAGAACAGATTTGTGTGTTTAAATTTATAGACAGGAATCTCGGGTCTTGAGTTACAAGTTTTGTTCACCTCCATGCTTTGGACTCATGAGTCGGACAACAATTATTGATCTAACAAACCCAAAAAATCAGAGCGCCGATGAAATTGAGCGATGAACAATTGATGCTGCAAGTGAAAAAAGGCAGCCATGAATCATTTCACGAACTTGTGGAGCGACACAAGCTCGCGGTGCTCAATATGTGTCTTCGTTTTACGCGAAACAAAGAAGATGCAGAGGATCTGGCCCAGGATGTTTTTCTACGTATTTTTCAAGCTGCCCCGCGCTACCAGGAAAGTGCTCTGTTCACCACTTACCTTTATCGCGTTACGCTGAACGTGTGTCTGAATCATCAGCGGCGAAAGAAAATACTGCGATTCTTTTCACTGAATGGCAAGCCGGGAAACGGATCAGAAAAAGATGATCGTACACCAGCTTATCAAATCGCGGACAGCAACAAGCCAGACCTTGAAATTGAAAAATACGAAACGCAGCAATTTGTCCAAAAAGCAATCGACTCGCTGCCGGAAAATCAAAAAGTAGCGGTTATTTTATTCCGCTATCTGAATCTATCGTATCAGGAAATTGCGGAAATTTTGGATACAACAGTTACTGCCGTTGAATCCAGATTGCACCGCGCAAAATTAAATCTGAAAAAGAAGTTGGAGCCCCTGCGGGAAGAATTTCATTTATCATAATTCACTGCAAATTTTATCAAATTAAAACGCAAGTTTTGTTCTCCCGCTTTGTTTAAACAGGGAGAAGGAGGATGTAAAGAATGCATTGCCATCAAGTGAGAAAAAAATTGTCATCATATCAGGACGGGCAATTGCCGCCGACAGAAATGAAAAAAGTGCGCGAGCACCTTCGCCATTGCCCGGATTGTGCCATGCAATTGCAGGAATTGGAATCTGTGTGGACAACTTTGGGCAAAGTGGAGCAGTTTGACAGCGCCCCATTTTTCTGGGCGAAACTATCTCATCGCCTCAATCAAACATCGGAAAAGAAAGCCCGGAGACAGCGTGCAGGTTTTTTGCCACGAATTTCGCCAGTTCCGGTACTTGCGATGTTATTGCTCACTTTTTCACTGCTAAGCGGTTTTTACCTGGGAAAAACGCTATTCATCTATGCAACACCGGGAGCAGAAACTGCTTCTGGCAAGCAATATGAAAGTTTGCTGGCAATCAACTCTTTTGACGAACTTACGGACGAATCAGTAGCAGATGTCTATCAAAGTATAATTTCCGATGACACACAATGAACAGGTGTAAAGCATGAGCAAAAAATCATTAAGCTGGCTGTTAGTCATTTCACTAATTATCAATTTCTCTGTGCTGGCAACATTCAGCTACTATCGCTGGCTGCATAATTCAGAAAGTTCGACGCGCTCGCATCGCTCGGACTATCGCAGCCGCATGAAAAAAAGACTCCATCTGACAGATGAACAAGAAAAACAGATCAGCGAGCTTCGTTCTCAATTTTATGATAGAATTCGCCCGCTGCGAAAAAAAATCCACATCCAGCGTCGGGAAATGATGCAATTGATCGGTGATGAAAATGTGGACACGAATATGGTCATGCAGAAACTGGATTCTTTGAAAAAATTGGAAAAACAGATCGATGTTGAATCTGTGAAGAATTTATTGAGATATCGTGAAGTGCTCTCTCCTGAGCAGCAAAAGAAATTTTTTGAAATGATTACCAGCCGCATGCACGGCGACAGTCGTCGCGGCAAACCCGGGGCAGACGGGAAAAAAGCAATGGATTGCCCCGCTGATTCCATGAACAAATACAATTCACATGAGGATAAAAACAGGAGTAAAAAATGAAGACTTCAAAAATCGTGCAGCTAATTGTTGTCATTTTCGCAATAGCGGTCATGGTCATGCCTGCAGCAAACGCGCAGCCGGGCCATGGGAAACACCAAATGATGGCAAAGAATCCCGGACACGGATTCGGACTCGCTGGGTTGAATTTAACTGCAGAACAGCAGCAAAAAGTCGCTGATCTCCGGTTACAACACCAGAAAGACACCTTGCCCCTGCAAACTGAATTACAGAACAAAAAGGCAGAGCTGAAGTTGATGATGGTGGAAGACATGCCGAACATGAAGAAAATCGACAGAAAAATCGATGAAATCAGCAGAATTCAGGCGGATCTGAAAAAACTGCATGTAAAACACCATTTTGAAATGCGCCGGATTCTGACGCCTGAACAGCGAAAAATTTTTGATTCGCACAGTTTGATGGCTGGAGGAAAGAATTTTCACGGAAAAGGAAAACACGGCAAACATGGCGGTTGCCAGAAGCGATAATTTCACACTTTTGAAAATTTCGTCAAGCATGGCCCCAAAACTCTCACCCAATTGACGAGCTTTTCAGTTAAAAGGGAATTCAGCGATAAACTGAATTCCCTTTCTCTTTTAGAAATAACCAAAAGAATTTACTACTTTTTGATCCCACCGGCGCCGGATTTGCCTTCCTGCTGATTATTGTAAATTCTCATCGTCGGATAAGCAAAATCGATGTCATCCTCTTTCGCAAATGCGTGCAAGATCGACTCCCAGATCGCCTGCTCGGAGCTGCGTCGTTTGCGCGGATCGCATAAATAACGCATGGTGAGCAAAACGCCGGAATCCTTCACTGATGTCCAGACAATGGGTGTCAATTTAGAATAAAAAATCATGTATTTTTTTGCCGCTGCTTTTATCCGTTTTTCTGCCGATTGAGAAAGGGACTCCGCATGTTCATTGGCAATTGTGAATAAAATTTGCTTTGCCTTTTCCCAATCACTTTCAAACGTGAGCAAAACAGGGATTTCATTCCAGATAAATGAAAACCCCCGGGAATAATTTGCCAGACTGTGCTTGAAAACCCAGCCGTTGGGAATATGGATGACTCTGCCGGTGGATTGCTCTGCTTCGACCCATCTGCCAATTTCCATGAGTGTAAACATGAACAGCCGCCGATCAATCACATCTCCGGCGTGTTCGTTTATTTCAATGCGATCGCCGACATCGAAAGGTCTTCGCCACATGATAAATAACCAACCAGCAATATTCACCAGCAAATCCTGCAAAGCGATGGCAATACCAGCGGCGAAAATTCCGAAAAAAGTGGCAATGGACTGAAATCCCTGAAACCAGATTCGTCCCACGAGGAAAAGACCGATCAGCGTGAGAATATACGTGACTGACTTTCGCCAGCGATACCGTTTTCGCGTGTCTTCTATTTCCCGATAAACAAGATTGAGCACAAGGTATCGAATTAAGCCCAAAACAACTATAATTAACAAACTCTCTAAAAATTTTTCCTGAAATAACGGCGACACTCCTGTCTTTGAATAAACCCAATCGAATAATTTCTCCATATCTTTACCCTTCAATCATTTCAACAGCTAAAAAAATAAAAATTTCAGCGCAAAAGTCAAGCTATTTTTAATAAATAAAATTAAAAAGTTACTCCGCGTAAAATGTGCTTGCATTTCGCATCATATTTTATTATTATTAAAGTATCTGACACATTCCCCTTTTCAGGGGCTGGTGACTATTGGCAGGTTTAAAATTTGGCTAAAAATTTCAGAAACGAACAAATTCTATTAAAAATGAGGAGAAAGAGCCATGCAAGAATTCATTAACACGTTGTTCGACTTTTCGTTCAAAGAATTCGTAACAATCAAAATCATCAAAGTGATTTACGGCATCGGAATTCTATTTGCAGGGATCGGCGCTATTGCTGTTATCATCAAAGGATTCAGTGCAGGCGTTTTGGCTGGCATCTTGGCGCTCATCATTTCGCCGGTCGTTTTTATCATTTACAGCATTCTAATCAGAGTCTGGCTGGAAGTGGTGATCGTGCTATTTCGCATTTCCGAGGATGTCAGAGACATGGCGAAAAAATCTGAATAATTATCACTATTCAGGGTCTCCGCTCAGAATATGGGCGGAGACTTTTTTATGGAGGAAAGAACAATTTCTTCAAATCAACAACATCGTATTGCCATAATAGGCTGTGGCGCATTAGGGTCGGAAATAGTTTTTTTGCTCGCCCAGCACGAAATTAATTTCATGCGTCTGGTTGATCGGGACTTTCTGGAAAAAGCGGACAGGGGAAGTCATTGCCTGTATAAAGAGCACAATTTTCTGGAAGGGATGCCCAAAGCTATCGCATTGAAAGAACTGTGTGAAGAAAAAGCAGCTTCCGTCAAAATCGAAGCTATTGTCGAAGATGTCAATCGGACAAACATCCTTTCCCTCCTCGAGGATATCGATCTTGTCATCGATGCTGTGAACAATCGTTTTACACATCAGCTCATCAACGAAGCTTGCGTGAATTTGAAAAGACCGCTGCTGGTAAGCTGGATCGACGGTTCGCATGGAGCTGCCATGACGGTTATTCCCGGCAAAACCTCATGCCTCAATTGCATCCTCGAATCAAAAGAAGCAATGCCGGATATTTCCCTCAATAAAACGAAAAGCCCTTTGCCGCAGACAATTTCCGCCATTGCCGAAGCTCAAGTTTTCCGGGCGATAGAAATTTTAAAAAATGCAAAACAAAAATTTGAGCAGCGATTACTGGTCATTGATGGCAAGAATTCAGCGCGGAACACCATTGACATTACCAAATCCAAAATTCAACCGAATTGCGCTGTATGCAACAATCGTCAGTTTCGCCGTCTTGACGGAAAAATCGGCAGCGCTCATATTCATCCCATCGGCGAAAATTCCCTGCAAATAATCCCTTTCACACCGCGAAAAATTGATCTCCCGACCTTAGCATTCAATCTTTCTGAAAAAGGTGACGTACTCGTCAATGATTTTTTGCTGATTTTCAAAAAACCGCCTTATGAACTGGTCATTTTCCCCAGCGGCAGAACTCTTGTACGAGGTACAACTGACAGCGGGATTGCGATGGATCTGGTGAAAAAATTTTTGGTGAGTGGTAAGTGATAAATGATTAGTGGGTATTTGGCATTGAGATTTTGAGTCGGAAGAAATCTGCGGTATCTGCAAGAAATAAAGTATCTCGCAGATAACGCTGATCATTTTTATCTACGTCCATCTGCGAAATTCTCGAGAAAAATTAAAGTGTAGCCCACTTCTGGAAGTGAACTACACCTAATTCTTTCAATATGTTATTTCAAAACCTTCGCCACTGTAGCGCCGATTTCTGCAGGGCTTTCGCTCACGTGGACGCCACAGGATTTCAGCGCAGCTATTTTTTCGGCGGCTGTTCCTTTTCCGCCGGCAATGATCGCTCCGGCGTGTCCCATGCGCCGTCCCGGAGGCGCAGTCTGACCGGCAATAAAGCTGACCACTGGTTTGGTCATGTGACTTTTTATGAACTCGCCCGCCTCTTCTTCGGCAGAACCGCCAATTTCCCCGATCATGACCACGGCTTCCGTGTCCGGATCTTGTTCGAATAATTTCAAAGCATCGACAAAATTGGTACCAATAATCGGGTCGCCGCCGATACCGATACATGTCGATTGTCCGATTCCCAGTTCGGTCAATTGATGCACAGCTTCGTAAGTCAGGGTTCCACTGCGCGAAACGACGCCTACTTTGCCGGGCTTGTGAATGAATCCGGGCATAATGCCGACTTTTGCCTTTCCCGGAGAAATGATTCCCGGGCAGTTGGGCCCGATGAGCCTCGTGGAACGATGTTTCAGATATTCGTACACTTTGACCATGTCAAGCGTGGGAATGCCTTCGGCAATACAAACCACCAAATCGACTCCCGAACCGGCAGACTCAATTATCGCGTCCGCCGCGAAAGCCGGGGGAACGAAAACCACGGCTGCATTAGCCCCGGTTTCTTTTACAGCTTCTTCAACTGTATTGAAAACAGGAATTTTGTCATCAAACTTTTGCCCGCCTTTGCCAGGCGTCACACCGGCGACCACATTGGTGCCGTATTCGATCATTTGTCGGGTATGAAACGAGCCTTCACCCCCGGTTATTCCCTGCACGACCAGCCGGGTGTTTTCATCTATTAAAATACTCAAGGTTTTTACCTCCGAATTTTATGTTAATGTTTTTTTACTTTAAATTTTTTTGCCACGGATTTTCACAGATGTACACAGATTTAATATTTTTAATAAACAAATCTTTTGAATTCAACCTTTTCTTTGCCAAAATTAATAAGCAATCCTATTATCATTCCGGTTGCTTTTAACTCATTAAGCAATTGGGCTTCATCTTTTGGGTTGTATGTTTGAGCAACTTTAAGTTCAACAATAACTTTACCATCTACTAGTAAATCTGCTGCATAATTACCGACAATAACTCCTTTATATTTGACTTCTAATGCCGGTTCTAACTCTGTTGTATGACCTCGTTGCAACAACTCAACCTGCATAGCCCGTTGATATACTTTTTCTAAAAAACCGTATCCAAGTATATTATGGACTTCAAATGCAGCACCAATAATATCCTGTGTTATGTCTTGATATTTTAACCCCATATCTGTGTCCATCAGTGTCAATCTGTGGCTAAAGCAAATCAATTCCCCAGCGCTTCGACAACTCGCTGCGCTGCCTGTTCAAACGAGTTAGCGACTAAAAATTTCAGCCCGGAATTGTCCAGAATTTCTGCGGCTTCTTCGGCGTTGGTGCCGGCGAGTCGCACGATCATGGGCACTTTTACGCCAATTTTCTTGGCCGCTTCCACAACGCCGTTTGCCACGCGGTCGCAGCGGACAATGCCACCAAAAATATTGATCAACACGGCTTTTACGTTGGGATCACTGAGAATAATTTCAAAACCGTGTTCCACAGTTTCCGCATTGGCGCCGCCGCCCACGTCGAGAAAATTTGCCGGTTCGCCGCCTGCTAATTTGATCAAGTCCATTGTTGCCATTGCCAGACCTGCGCCATTGACCATGCAACCGACATCGCCGTCCAATTTAATGTAATTCAAATTATATTTGGAGGCTTCAACTTCCAGCGGTTCTTCTTCATCCAGATCGCGCAGTTCCAGGATGTCCGGATGGCGATAAAGCGCATTATCGTCGATGTTGATTTTCGCGTCCAGAGCCAGGACTCTACCGTCGCGAGTGACGACGAGAGGATTGATTTCTGCCAGAGAAGCATCCACAGTCATGCAGGCATTGTATAAAGCTGTCAAAAATTTGACGCCATTCTTAAATTGATCGCCAGAGAGCCCCAGTCCGAATGCCAGCTTTCGTGCTTGATACGGCTGAAAACCGATCGCCGGATCAATCCACTCTTTCAAAATCTTTTCTGGTGTTTCCGCGGCTACTTTTTCGATTTCCACGCCGCCCTCAGTGCTCACCATGTACACCAGTTGGGATTTAGCGCGATCAAGCACGATTCCCGCATAAAGCTCTCGTTCAATATCTAAACCTTGTTCTACCAAAACACGGCGTACTAATTTTCCTTCAGGACCTGTTTGATGCGTTACCAGCGTCATGCCGATCATTTCGCGGGCTAATTTTTCCGCTTCTTCCGCATTCTTTGCCAATTTCACGCCGCCGCCTTTGCCGCGACCGCCGGCGTGAATTTGTGCTTTCACAACAACAGTTCCGCCGCCAAGTTCTTCAGCAACCTGACGCGCTTCCTCCGGCGTAAACGCCACTTGCCCGTCAGGTACAGCCACTTTAAACTTCCGTAAAATTTCTTTGGCTTGATATTCGTGTATTTTCATTACTCCTCCTACTTTGGTGATTAGTTTGGCTATTCAAAAAATATTAGCCACCGAGATTCGGAGATCCCGGAGAGATTTGATTACCCTTATCAAAGGTTTCAAACCTTTGAAAGGGTCTCTTTTTTATTATTATGGTATGATTCTCGTCCCGGTTTTCCCTTCCAGCGCATCAATCATCCCCTCTGTGGACGTAATGATACATACTTCTCCGCCATGTTCAATAAATTGAATCGCTGATTCAATTTTCGGTCCCATGCTGCCTTTGGGGAACTGCCCTTCGGCGAGATATTTTTTGGCTTCAGCAACAGTCAACTGATCGAGATCAACCTGATTCGGTTTGCGATAATTCAGCGCTACTTTGTCCACGGCAGTCAAAATGTACAATTCCTGCGCTCCAATATCCCGCGCCAAAATTGCCGACGCGCGATCTTTATCAATGACGCCGTCCACGCCCTCGTAAGTGCCATCCTTCTCAATGTACACGGGAGCGCCGCCGCCGCCAACGGCAATAACAATCACGCCGTCATCCACTAATTTTTTGATCACTTTTTTCTCAACAATTTCCAGCGGAATCGGAGAAGGCACCACACGACGATAGCCTCTGCCCTCATCGTATTTCATGACCCAGTTGCGTTCTTTTTCCAATTTTTCCACGTCCTCTTTTTTGTAAAAAGGACCCACAAATTTTGTCGGATTTAAAATGGACGGATCATTTTTATCAACTATCACCTGCGAGAC
>NATN01000084.1 GCA_002085355.1 Candidatus Zhuqueibacterota bacterium 4484_87
GCTGACGCCTTAACTCCAATCCAATTTCGGAATTAAGCCGTAAGGCTTTTATTGTTTTTTATTGCTATTTTACTTAAAATTTTTCAACTGGTCATTCATATTTAAAGATGTAGTCCACTTCTGAAGTGGACTACATCTGATTTCGGTAAAATTTATTTCTGAAAACCAAAAACGAATCGAATTTCCCTGCCTGGCAGGGGGTAGCCGTCATTCAAATAAATTGATTTATCCAGAATATTCAAAAGCTGCAATTTCGCTGACACTTTTGTTTTGAAAAGAGCGAACGAATAGCCGATGTTTCCGTTCAAGAGATTATATTTGTCCAGCGAAGCGCTGTTGTCAACACTGGTGTAGCGTTTGCTCACAAGGCGATAGTTCAGATTTGCTGACAATTTTCCTAATTTAATGCCTGTGGTAATGTCCAATTTATTTTTCGGCCTGTAAATAAGCCATTTTCCTTTGAGCGGAGAATTTTCCGACTCATCGGTCGCTTTCATGTAAGTGTGAAAAATGTTGAGGTAAAAAGCTTGACCAAATGGCTGAAGTTTTACTCCAGTTTCCACGCCGGAAATTTTCGCCTTTCCTGTATTCATGGGGAGCCAGATACCGTCTGCGTCAGCGCCCCAGCCGATGAGATTTTCCACTTGCTGATTGAAATAGCTCATTTCGACCTGCCAGAAAGAAGCGGTTCGATTTTGCAGCACAAAACCTGCGTCCCACGAAGTTGCCGTTTCTGGCTCAAGATCCGGGTTTCCGTGTCCCCAGCCTTCGTCAGGCCAATAAAGATCGTCGAAAGACGGAGCGCGGAAAGATTTACCAATATTCCCTTTTAGCGAAAAATTAAGGACATCGCCGGTCGAAAGCAGAAATCCGAATTTGGGAGAATTTTCAGCGCCCACATCGGAATAATTGTCGTGGCGAATAGCCGGAATCAATGTTAACTGCGCTGTTTTACCTGCCACTGAAAACGCACGATTTAATTCCAATTGCACAAAAGCGCCAAACACATTGCGGTCGTCAACCGTGAATTTTGTGCTTTCCAATTTTTCAACGCGCTGCTCCAATCCCGTCTGAATTTTCAATGTTTGTGTCAGATAATAAATACCGCGCCAATTCACTCCCAGAACTGTGTTTTCATGTTTATCATCGACCGGAGTCCAGCCGTCGGGGTTGGTGTAGTGAAAAGTATTTTTGTTCATAAAAATATTTGTCTGCAGCCGAATTTGATCTGCAATCTGATTGTCGCTCAAAACAGAAACAAGCCGGCGTTCATTTTCCGCACGAGCATTTGGTGTTGTCATGGGCGCGCCTGTCCAGGGATTGATACTCACTGATCCGGCAACTCCTTTTTCGGAATTATGTCCGTGGAGAATGAGTTGTAATTTATTTCCGGAATTGAAATCAAACCCGGTTTTGAAAAAGAGATTGTCACCTTTGTAATCGTTATTTTCGCGCGTGGCTTTGGCGCCGTTGTCAGGCATTTTAAATTCAAAATCCCCATCGCTCTGCGCGTGATTGAGATCGATGAGGTAGGAAAATTTTCCCCAGCGCTGCGCAGCAAAAGCATTCAGCTCGCGAGTGCCAAAAGAGCCCATTGTGCTTTGCAATCCAAAAGCCAGTGGTGAAGCTGCGTTCAAAGTTTTGCTCATAAGATGAATGGCACCACCAACAGCATCGCCGCCCAAAAGAGCTGAATGTCCCCCGCGCACAACTTCAATGGTTCCCAGCGCCGAAACCGGAAAAACGTTCAAATCAACGCCGCCGCCCTGGCCTGTGTTCAGGCGCATGCCATCCAGCAGAACAACGACCTGATTGGTATTGGAACCACGAATCGACGGAGAAACCACGCCGGCAAATCCGTCATAATTTTTCACATACAAACCACCGACTGATTCAATGGCTTCAGCCGCAGTGGTTGCTGTGGTTTCCTGCAATTTAGCTTCTGTCAAGACTTCCGCTGAAGTAGTCACTTGCGATTGTTTGTGCTCGGACAAAGTCGCTGTCACGATCACCGGGTCAAGCCGGATAACTTCGGGCTGAAGATGGAAGTCCAATTTTTTGTCTGCGCTGCAATCCACATTTTCCAGTTCCGCCACCTGATAGCCGATTACTTTGACGGAAATGGAATAAGTGCCGGGAGTTATATTTTTGATAAAATAGTAGCCGTTTGATTGAGACGCCGTGCCCCCGTGAGTGTTTTTAACAATGATATTTGCATCAGGAATTGGCTCGCCGGTCGTCTTGTCGTAAACATAGCCGCTTATTTTCACCGTTGCCGAATACAAGCTGGTTGAAAAGAAAAAAATCAAAACGAGACTGAAAAAGAGTTTGTAAAATTGTTTCATTGTTTCCTCCAAAATAAATGTTCCCACACTTTTAGTTTGTTAATGAGTCTGAAATCAGAAACTGAACCGAGTGATCACCTCCTTCCTGGACTGAATGAGTTCGAATAGTGTGGGAAGAGGCGGAAATAAAAAAATCCCAACCTTCTTCTTGGAAAATTGGGATTCATAATCGTTTACGCGATTTCATTCCAAACCTCTCCCGCGAAGGTTTTGCTGGAGTCAGTCATGCGGCAGGTCTCCTGGCTTCGAGCTTCAAACCTACTTGTCACGCCTTCCCATCCATGACATTCGGACAGTGGCATATCGCAGCAGACGGAGTTGTGTGACGTTCGTAGCTCGTTACAGTAGCGGGGCTGCAGCGGATTTTCACCGCTTTCCCTGTTAGGCACTTTGAGCACCGATGACATTATTTGCAAAGAACTAAATTTGAATAAATGTAGCTATTTTTAAATAAAGTTGCAAGTATTTTTTTCTGCCTGAAATTGCGTGGGTCATTTTTGATATCTCCCAACCCTGAGAATTTTCGCCAGAGCAAATGTGATCAGTACTGCAATGAAAGAACCGAGTGCACCCATTTTGGCGGCATCCTGTACAGGCCCTGCCGGAAAAGCGACAGTAGCGACAAACAGTGCAACTGTGAAACCAATTCCGGCGGCAAAACCGACAACGAGCAACTCTTTTTGCGAGATGCCTTTGGGTAACCCCAATTTCAGACCTTTCGCTGCGATCATCGTACTGAGCCAGATGCCGATTGGCTTTCCCAGTAAAAGTCCGCTGATAACAAGTACTGTCGGAGCGCCGACGGCGCTGAACAGCACCCCAGCATTAAGAAAGCCGAACAACATCAGCACGAGTTCAACGGGATTTTTCCACCATTTTTCAAAACGAGTGAGTGTGTCAGTTGTGTCTTCCATTTCCTGCCAGTTGAAAAGACCTTTGTCAGAATGGGCGTGCGGCATGATAGGAATAATTGGCAGCAGACTCAGCGCCGGATGCAGGCCAGCTTTGGCAAAACCAATCCATGAAATGAATCCCGGAACCAAAAGATAAGGCCAAAAACTGGCGATTTTTATGCGATTGAACAAATAGCCAATGCCGAATGCGACCACCGGCAAAGCCATCCAGGCAAACTGCACTTCTTCCTGCGGATAAAAAATTGCCAGAATCATTAGCCCAATGGCGTCATCGACGATGGCTAACAGCAAAAGGAACGGAATGGCAGGATGACCCGGTCCAAAAATGAGTCGTATGATCATGTAACTGAAGGCGATGTCTGTAGCGCCGGGAATGGCCCAGCCGGTGCTTAATTCATTGTATTGCCCCGACAAATACGCGCCGAATAAATAAATCACCGCCGGCACCACCATACCGCCGACAGCAGCGAAAATCGGTACTGCCGCGCGTTTCGCATCGCTTAGCGGGCCTCCTCCCATTGTTGCTTCCCAAACCTCCTTGCCGGCAATGGCAAAAAAGGTTGCCATCATAAAATCGTTAATGAAATAATGAAAATCAAATACACGTGTTCCGTTATTTTGCAGGGTTCCGAAAATGAAATTTTTGAAGAACACGATATGCTTGATGTGTGTATAGGATTCATGAGACACGTTTGCCCAAACGAGGCCGGCAACTGTGCCAACGATTAAAAAGACGGAATTTTCAAATAAAAAAGAAATAATGGCATCTGCAGATTTTTTCACTTTGCCTCGCTCCCGGATTTTATTTCACCTATTTGAAGAGCCACAAACGTTTTACCAGATTTTGAATAAATCAGTTCCGCTTTTTATTTCATATTATTTTTGAAATTGAATGCCCGCTTTGAGCCAACGACCAGGGAGCAACACAAAATCAGTATCCCGATAACGTTGGTTAAAAACATTGTTCCCTTCAAGGAAAAATTGCCAACTCGATTTTTGGATGAGTATTCGTAAATCCGATAACCATACGTGTCCAAAATGATAGCGATCCTGATAGCGGATTATGGGAGAAATTTTAACAGAATTTTTAAATGAAAGGATAGTTATTTTAGCGGAAAGATTATGGCGGAGGTGGTTGATGGCATATTTTGAAACTCTGGAACTTCTCTTATTTGAAGTGAGATAACTGTAAGTCACTGCAAGGTTCTGAATAGGAGTGGAAATAATCTGTGCCGGCTGCCACTGGAGAGAAAATTCAAACCCTGTGGTATTCAGGGAATTCACATTCTGAGCTTCCCATATTTTTTTAGCTTCCTGCCAGGTCCAGTCAATGAGATTTTTGCTCTTTCTCTGAAAAATTGTCAGTGATAGCAGAAAATTTTTCTTATGAAATCGATAGCCAGATTCGTAATTCCAACAGCTTTCTTCTTGTAAATTGGGATTTCCGATATTCTCCGGGCTTGAATAAAACAAATCTGTATAAGTAGGGATACGAAAAGCGCGTCCCAGAGAACCGTAAATTTTACTGGATTTTGAAAGTTGATAACTTGCATCAATTCCAGGCCAAAAACGCCATCCCCAACCAGAATAATGGTAGCCCGAGCCACCGAAATCGAAATTGAAATTTTCAAGGAAAATCTGATGCTCAATGAAGATGCCTTGACTGTTTCGACGATGGTTGCCCAGATTGTTGCTGCGAATGGTCTCCAGATTTAATTCCGTTCCAAAAGATGTCATCCCCAATAAAGAAACATGAACTGTTTGGAATTCTGCGCCAAGGACGTCTGTGACGTGATGGTTGCTGTAAAAGTCAGGATTTTTTCTGTCAAGCAAAAAATCGTCATTGTGGTGACGCCAATGGACGCGGGAGGTTAGTTTGTGGGATAGGAATCGTGTTTTTGAAGTGAAATTTAAGAACCCAGTAGCGGTGTGCTCCCATTGTAACGGAAAATCCGGGCTGTAGTAGCTGTTTGCGCCAAATTTTTTATCTACAAAACCAGCGGAAATATCAGCATTAAAAAATTTCAAATTTAGTTGGCTTTTGTAGAAACCGCGACAAATTCGGAAATCGGTGTTTTTTTGATAGCCGGACGCTTGGCCGTGATAAAAAGAGAGGCGATTATTAAACCGGTTCATGGCAGCAGCGGATTCGAACAAGTCATAACTTCCAAGGTTTTGGGAAATAAAAATTGAATTAGGTTGTGGGCTTTTAGTGATAATATTGATGACGCCGCCAAATGCATTGGGGCCGAATAATCGTGAGCCAGGTCCTTTGAGGATTTCAATTTTTTCAATGTCATGCAAAGAAATCGGCAGATCCAGATTGTGATGTCCGGTCTGAGGGTCGATGAGTTTGACACCGTCGATCATCACTAATGTTTGTTCAAATGTAGCGCCCCGAAGACTGACATCAGCTTGGATTCCATTTGCCCCTCGCTGCCGGACATCGACTCCAGCAGCGTAATCCAGTAGATCTGCGATATTGGACACAGGAATCGAACGGATTGCCTGTTGGTCGAGAACTGTCACATTTCTTGAAATTTTCAAGAATGCAGTAGGAATACGCGAGGCAGTGACGATAATTTCTTTGTCAAAAAAATAAACAGAATCAGGGGCCTGTGCGAGGACGGGCGGAGTAATCACACAAAATAATAAAATAAAAAATACAAAATATTTTTTTATATTGACGTTTGTGCGATTCAAAATTGCTTTCACCAAAATTTTCAGAGTATAAATTAAATTGACAGCTTTTGATGTTCTTTATCCCACATGACGTATGATCTGTAAGATTCCTTCCGGATAAAGAATTGCATCGCCCGTTTCAAAATCCCGCAAATTTTTCCAACAGGCATCATAAGGCTCAAGGTCATCCTCAACAATTTGAAATTGTTTGCGCTGATAAATTTTCTGATCGGAAAATTCGGCGTGATAGACGAGGACGATTTCATGACCCGGTTGATTATTCAAGGAAAAAATATTTTCAATTGTTGCCAAATATTCGATATTGTGAATATCTGCTTCCATTTCTTCCTTGATTTCCCGCTTCAATGCTTCGCTGCCAGTTTCGCCGAATTCGATTCCGCCGCCAAGCAGTCTGTAAAAATCTTCGTTAGTGTGAAAATCATAGCCGCGAAAAACGAGAATTTCATCATCTTTTCTGAAAATTCCCAACGCAATTGGGCGAATGTAATGAGGAACATCTGTTTTTTTCATTTATCCTCAATGTTTAATGTCTTTCATTCTAAAATGATCTCCGGTATCTTCAATGATACGACGGTACCAACTTTTCGGATAACCAGGATGATGGACTTTGCCAAATTCATCTTTAACGTTTCCATCGAGATATTTGTAAATGAGAAATTCTCCTAATTTTTTCCATCGGGCAACCGTAGAGTTCGCTGTTTTTACTGAGTAGTCAGTCAAGTAATCAATCGCTAACTGTGGCGCCTGCTTATGTAGCGCTAATGCTGCCTGTTCGATTTTGGGCTGGTCAGCGAAAAATTTTCCCTCAAGTTGTCGCTGGACTTTTTGCACGTCCTGAATCATGTCGCTGTAGCGCAAGTAGCAGTAATTGGAAACAAAATTGAACACCCAAAATGCCGATTCCCAGGTGAAGTGCTGAAAATCACCGGTTCCCACAGCGTAGCTTTTGGGCACTTCAGTAATGGAACAGTAAATCGGCACATAGACAGTGCTGTAAGTGTCATCCACGCTGAACCAGAACACTCCGCCAATGGGGTCCGGCAGCCAGCTTCTCGCTTGTGCGACAAAGGAAAAACCCGTCTGCTGTGTTGAGACTGCCCGTTCGTTGCAGTAGGTGACGCTGTCCACTTTCCATGTTAACGGCCGCCAACGATAGGGCAATTTGTAAGGACCGGCGCCGATATCTTTGGTCATATCGAATTCAGTGCCTTCAAAATGATCGCGCATTAATTCCATGACATCACGGACTGATAATTTTTTATCCGGTTTGATCCACAGCGGTAAGGGTTCCGCGCCGGGAATGCCATTCACATAATCGATTGATAAATTCAGAGACGGAGCCGCATGCCGAAACATACTCCAGACCCTTGCCTCGCAGAAACGTAATGCACCGTAATCCAACGGAGCGTAGGCGTCGGCAAAGCTGAATTCTTCATCTGTGCCTGAAAAGTATCCTTTTTCGCGTGCCAGGTCGATGACATCTTTTTCATAAAGACAGTTTTTCGGATCATTCAGCGGAAACTGCCTGATGCGCGCTTGATTCGCATGGGCGGAAATGTATCCGTCGGGAACCCGACGCGCCACCCAAACAGCGCCTTTTTTATCCGGCCCCTTGGCAATCATTTCCATGATCCACACTTCATTGGGATCAGCGATGGAAAAGGTCTCGCCTGAGCTGTAATAGCCATATTCTTCTACTAATTGTGTCATTATTTGAATGGCCTCGCGGGCAGTTTTTGCGCGCTGCAGAGCTACATACATCAAGCTTCCGTAATCCATTATTGCATTTTTGTCACGCAATTCGTGTCTGCCGCCCCAAGTGGTTTCTCCGATAGAGACTTGGTGTTCGTTCATATTCCCGACAACAGCGTACGTGTGGGGGATTTGCTTTATTTTGCCGAGAAATTTTCCTGTATCCCATTCATAAATTTCCAGCATCTCTCCGGGAAGGTGGTCACCTGGCGGAGTATAATAAAGTTCACCGTAAAGTACATGAGAGTCAGCGGCATAAGTGATCATTGTCGAGCCATCTTTAGAAGCCCCTTTGGAGATGAGAAAGTTAGTGCAGGCAAAACTGACATGGCTGGCAATAAGAATCAATGCAAAAAAAATGAGCAAAGAAGAAACCTTTTTCATGCAAAAGCTCCTGGATTAATTTAATAATTGCAAAGTTTTGAGAAGATAAAAAGTACAATTTTTACCATGCTTAATGGAATAAGTTTCACAAAATTTTTAAATAGGGTATGGCGGCATGCTAAAAGCACCCCATTGTTCACAAAATTGAAAATTGCCTCATGTATGTTTCTGCGAATTCGGAATGATAAATTTTTACATAATAATTTTTTGCTATTAAAAGCAAAAAAGTGTTGCATTAAAGTGATTAATTTTGTATAATAAACTGAAATATTTATAGTTTGCTTTAATATTACTGCAGTTACATCACTATTTTCTATTACTCAATAAAAATATTAAGAATAGCTCAATTTATATTGAGGGGGTAGCACCATGAAAGCAAAGAGTGTGTTAATAACTTTCTTTGTCATCATTTCTACTTTTCTTTCTACTCATCTTTATTCACAAATAGTCATCAATGAATTTCTTGCCGGAAACGAAACCATCAACACCGATGAAGATGGTGAATACGAAGATTGGATTGAGCTGTACAATGCCGGTGACGATGCAGTTGATTTGGCCGGTTTTACTCTCACGGATGATCCCACCGAACATGATCAGTGGACACTTCCAGCGGTGACGCTTGGTTCGCATGAGTTCTTATTAGTGTGGGCGTCAAAGAAAGATCGCACCACCGGTGAGTTGCACACCAATTTTTC
>NATN01000085.1 GCA_002085355.1 Candidatus Zhuqueibacterota bacterium 4484_87
GGAAGCAAAACATAATTTTACAAAAGAAAACCATTGAACACACTTTTAGAAAGAATGAGAGTATTTATGAAGTCCTTATAAATAAATACAAAATCGCTGGGAGTTGATTATCGCATTGGGCCTCGTGAAACAAAAATCGAAACTTACACCTGGGAATTGCCCGACGACATTCCCGAAGGAAAAGTCATTTTTAGGGCAGAAATGTTTTACCAGCGTTTGGTAAAGCCGGTTGCTGATTTTCTGGGTGTTCCTGAAGATGAAACCGAACCGATTCTGGTAAATTCAGCGACTACGTGGGTCGAGATTTACGAATGAGTAAATTCACTTAAAAAATGTTCCTGTGATTAAAAGAAATGCCAATTTTAACTGGGAAAGGTGATCAGATGAAAAAACATAATTGGCTTTTGTTGGTAATTATAGGTATCTTCCTGGCAACGACAATTATTTCAACGCAAGTAAGCGCTATTCCGGCGTTCGCGCGTCGCTACAAAATTTCCTGTACCACATGTCATGCGCCAATTCCCAAATTGAAGCCGTACGGTGACGAGTTCGCGGGAAACGGGTTTATCATGCCAGAAAACGAGAAACCCCGGGACTATGTTTCCGCTGGCGATGATCTTCTCTGGTTGAATAAGACTTTTCCAGTCGCAGTTCGTTTTGATGCTTTTGCAGTTTATCATCAAGATCAAGAAGTCGATAAAGATTTGCGCACCCCCTGGGGATTAAAGCTGTTGTCGGGCGGCACTTTGTACAAAAATATCGGCTATTATTTTTATTTTTACATGTCCGAGCATGGTGAAATCGCGGGAATTGAAGATGCGTATGTCCATTTCAACAATATTTTCAACACACCGCTGGACATCATGGTAGGACAATTTCAAACTTCGGATCCGTTAATGAAACGTGAGCTGCGGCTTACGCTGGAAGACTATCAGGTGTACAAAACCCGCGTCGGTGAATCCCCGACGAATTTAACTTACGATCGGGGAATTATGATGACTTATAGTATTGAAAAGTCAGGCACAGATTTGGTCGCAATGATTGTAAACGGAAACGGAAAAGGGGAGGCAGACGAGTCAGGTAATTTTGACAATGATGCGAATAAAAACATAGGTTTCCGCATCAATCAGGGAGTTGGTGATTTTCTGAGCGTCGGAGGTTTTTATTATATCGGAAAAAATAAAAAGCTGTTTGAAGAAGCGACAGCAATGGAAAATAAAATCGTTTATGCGGGACCTGATTTGAATCTCAACGTTGGTCCTGTCGAGCTAACTGTCCAATATTTGTTGAGAAAAGATTCCAATCCCAATTTTTCTGCTGCAGAGCAGGAAGTGAAGACCAAAGGTACAGTGATAGAGATGGTTTTTTCTCCGCAATTGGATCGTTCCCGCTATTTCATCACTGGATTGTTTAACAAAATAGAAAATGATTATTACAAATATCAAACTGCGACGCTTAGCGGAACCTATCTGGTTGCGCGGAATTTACGATTGATTCTGGAATATACGCGAGACATGGAACTAAAGAAAAATCGTTTTGCGTTTGGCATGGTCACAGCTTTTTAAACAGATTTAGAACTGTGAAAAAATATTTTTAAAGGAGCAAATCATGGATGACCGTCGAGAATTTCTGAAAAAAGCCAGCGTCGGAGGAGGTATCATGTTGCTTGCTGGCTCTGGATTGATTATCAGCGGAAGCAAAGGAGCAAAAAATGGAGAACTGCCTCCGCCTCCGGGAAGTCACATCCTACCGCCGTTACCATACGCATACGATGCATTGGAGCCGGTGATCGATGAGGAAACTATGCATTTGCATCACGATAAGCATCACGCCGGATATGTCAAAGGACTGAACAAAACAGAGATCGCCATTGCCGAGGCGCGTGTCGCCGGAGATTTCAGCCTCATCAAGCATCTGGAAAGAGATCTGGCATTTCATGGATCAGGCCATTTATTGCACTCGGTTTACTGGCGGAATTTATCTCCCGATGGCGGCGGAACACCAAATGAAAAACTGGCAAAAGCAATCAAGGCGAATTTTGGTTCGTTCGACAGTTTTAAAAGCCAGATGATTGCCGCAACAAAATCTGTGGAAGGCAGTGGTTGGGGAATACTTGCATTTCAGCCGATAATGAATCGTCTTGTGATTTTGCAGGCAGAAAAGCATCAAAATTTGACGCAATGGGGCGCGATTCCATTGCTGGTGATCGATGTCTGGGAACATGCCTATTATTTGAAATATCAAAACAGGCGAACGGAGTATGTGAATAAGATTTTTGACATCATTGACTGGAAAAGTATGGAGAAAAGATATCTGGAATTAATCGAATAATTTTCGTTAAGGCATGGAGCTTTGCCATGAATAAAAAAGTATTTTCTTTTGTTGCGTTTATATGGATTGTAGCTGTCTCCAGCTATGTGATTTCCAGTTCAGGTGGTAAAACAGGTAGAACGCAATCGGGCTGTACCTGTCACGGGGAATTGAGCACTGGTAACGCTTCGATTTCATTGACGGCTAATCCGGATATTTTTTCCACGGGCTACACCGCCGGAAGTAATTACACATTGACAGTAGCTCTTTCCGGCGGGCCTGTTGGCAGCAACGGCGGCTTTGATCTTAACGCATCAGATAATTGGCGGTGAAGTAACACATTCTTCGCCGGGTGCGCGAAATTGGACAGTGAAATGGACCGCTCCTGATGTATCTGTACAGTCAGTCACTTTTTTCTTTGCCGGCAATGCAACCGATGGAAATGGCAATACAGCAGGAGATGATCCAACGCCGGCGGCCCAATTGACCGCTCAGATAAAGGCTTCATCAGTTGCCGAGGGAAGTCAAATTTCACCGAATTCTTTTGAAGTCTTTCAGAGTTATCCCAATCCGTTCAATAGCACTACTCAAATAAAATATCGCATTGATCGGCCTGGAACTGTGAAGTTGACTATCTTTTCTCTGAGTGGAAAGGCAATTTATAAATCAATGAGATATCATCAAAAGGCAGGAATTTTTCAGGTACGATGGAACGGAAAATTGCAAAATGGAAGGGATGCAGCTTCCGGACTTTATTTTTATAAATTGGAATTTAAAGGAGCTTCACAAATTCGTAAGCTTTTTTTGGTAAAGTAAGCTCCGTTTTACAGGGCGCAAGGGAAAAGTGAAGAGCGGCAAATTCATTAAGTTGATCTTTGCCTTTGCTGCCCAAAACTAACTCTTTGGAGGAAATTATGAAAAAGAATGTAGGTTCAGTGGACAAGATCGCTCGCATTATTCTCGGTCTCGTTATTTTGATAATCGGAGTTTTGGCTCAGAGCTGGTGGGGATTAATCGGATTGATTCCGTTAGTTACGGGTCTTGTCGGTAACTGTCCTCTTTATCCCATTTTGGGTATTAGTACTTGCAAGACAGACGATAAAAAATAGGGAGCCGTACCGTTGACATCATTAATTGGACTTTTGCATGAACGCAAAGCTACACGGGCTATTTCAACGAATCCGCTTTCTGATGAAGTAATTGAAAAACTAATGGAGGCAGCACAATTGTCTGCCTCCTGTTTTAACAAACAGCCGTGGCGTTTTTTGTTTTTGACTGAGAAAGAACCATTGGAAAGAGGACGCCAAGCGCTGGCTCGCGGAAATAACTGGGCATTGAAAGCACCCTTGCTGATCATCGGATTCTCTATGTCGGATTTAGATTGTAAATTACCGGACGGACGCGAATATTATTTGTTCGATCTGGGAATGGCCACTCAAAATATCATGCTGCAAGCTACTGAATTGAATTTGGTCGCAAGGCCCATGGCCGGGTTTGACCCGGAGATAATCAAACGTGGCTTTGGCATATCCGATGAATTTGAGGTCTATATTATGATCGCTGTGGGCGAGGAAGGCGATTTATCGGAATTGGACGAAAAGCTGCAAGAGAGATCGCAGGAGCCGCGCGTGCGAAATCCGCTCCGAGACAATTTTTATCTGAGTGAAATATCTTAATCTGCTGTTATTTTTCAGCACCGATGGCTGTAGATTTATTCCATATCAGGAATTGCGTTGATTTTACGGTTTGATCGTCGTCTTGCTGAATTTTTTCCATAGAATTTTTGTTGAACAAATGTTGTGTTGATTTCAGTCTGGTTTTGCTGGTTACTATGAGATTGTGTGCTTTTTCGCACCTTTTCCGTCTCAAGAACATCTTATTTAAGACAATAGTGGCAGATATCTCATGCGCTGAAATCGATATTCGTTTAGTAGTTATTGGAAATGCGCAAAAAGAAAATCGGACAGAATTTGAATAAAAAGTGTGCAGGGAAGGTGTGTTTTCGTCCTTTATTGAGGGATATTGTTCTTTTTTGTGAAGGATACATTTTAAAAAAAACGGCCACACAACAAGAATAGGAGTTTCAGTATGAAGGTTAAAGATATTTTGAAAGACAAGGGTTCCTTTGTAATTACAGTGAATCAGGATAAAACTGTTTATGAAGCTTTGGAGGCATTCGCCAGCCATAAAGTCGGCTCTCTGCTGGTGGTGGACAATGATGACAATCCGGTGGGTATCATAGGCCCCCGTGATGTATTGACAGAAACGCTTCGCGTGGTGGAGGGAATCAAAGCGAGCAAAGTAAAAGATGTCATGACCAGGGAAATTATCGTTGCTTCACCAGACGATGATGTCGAAGAGGCGGAAAAGACGATGACTAAAAATCGCATTCGACATTTGCCCATCGTTGAAAACGGGAAAATTGCCGGAATTATCTCCATTGGTGATCTGGTAAAAGCACAATTGAAAGATCTTCATGTAGAAAACCGCTATCTGAAAGATTACGTAGCTGGTAAGTATCCGGCTTAATTTTAAAAGTTTTCAATTCATTTCACGTTCATTTTTATTCGTAGGAGGAGATACCATGCAAAAATATGTTTGTGTAGTTTGCGGTTATGTTTATGATCCTGAAGCCGGAGATCCCGATAATGGAGTTGATCCGGGAACCAGTTTTGAAAATGTTCCTGAAGATTGGGTGTGCCCGTTGTGTGGCGCGGGTAAAGAAGATTTCGAGCCAGAAGAATAATTTTTATCTTAGCAGTAAGAATTATTTGACTTGTTGGTGTGTGGCTGATATTTTGTAATATTAGTCGCGCGCCCGCATTTGTGACTTGTTGTTTTTATAAAACATAATAAGAGAAGGAAATTTCCATGTTAGAAGTTGGAGCAAAAGCCCCTGATTTTACATTGATGTCAGATGAGGAAAAAGAAGTTTCTTTATCTGATTTTTTAGGTAAAAAAGATGTCGTTCTGTATTTTTATCCCAAAGACAATACGCCTGGGTGCACAAAAGAGGCGTGTTCTTTCCGCGATAATTTACCGCAGATTGAAGCCAGGAATGCTGTCGTTATCGGTGTGAGCAAGGATAGCGTTAAGTCACATCAAAATTTCAAGAAAAAACATGACTTAAATTTTATTCTGCTTTCTGATCCGGAACATAAAGTTGCCGAAGCCTATGGGGCGTGGGGCGAGAAAAAGAATTACGGCAAAGTTTACTACGGCACCATTCGTTCAACTTTTCTGATTGGCAAAGACGGGATCATCAAAAAAGTCTTCAAAAAAGTAAATACAAAAATCCACGGCGAGGAAGTGCTGGAAGTTTTGTGATTTTGTCTGTCGTGGCAGTTTACATCTGTTCACTTTGAAAGGCAACGCATGTACGAACATGAAATATCGAATAGCATTCCGATTTTGTTCGCGTTGAGCACCTGTCCGCGCTGCAATCGGATGAAGAAATTTCTGCAAAATCATAGCGTCAGCGCAAAAATAATTGATGTAGATCTGCTCCCCCCGGAAGAGAAAAAGCAAATTTTTCGTTTTTTGTTGACGAGCAACCCTACGCTGGCATTCCCCACGCTGTTGGTAGGGACGATTGCGGTCATCGGCGAAGATTACGACGGAGCAAAGGAGGCGTTGAATTTATGACGGTAGAAGAATATTATGAAACTCTAAAAAAGTTCGCCCCGAAAAAAGGTCTGATTCTCAATCCTGACTGGGAAATTGTGAAACCTCTATTAGAGGGATTACTGAAAAATGGCGAGCGCTACGGCTATCGCACTTGTCCCTGTAGGCCCGCAACGGGAGAGTTGGAAAAAGATCGCGACATTATTTGTCCCTGCGAATATGCAAAGGCTGATATAGAAGAGTTTGGTGCCTGTTACTGCTGGCTCTATGTGTCGCAAGATTGGATTGATGGGAAGGTGCCTCACCGTCAGATTCCCGAGCGGAGGCCTGTGGAAAAAATTCTCGACCTTTAATAATAATTTTTACATCTGCTCAAATGAGCATGGCTTCACTGAAGTATCGTTCAATTAATCAAATTTACCGAAGATAAAATTTCAAATATTGTAACTGCGGGAGTTTCGCATGGCAGACCAAGTCCTACCGGAACAGCCAATTATTTCTACTGACATCATCGATCGAAAATGGATTGATGTGAACATTCCCTGTAAAAATGCCTGTCCCATTCGCACGGATATTCCCGGATATATTCAAGCGATCATGGACGGGGATTACGAAAAAGCGTATCTGATAAATCGTCGGGATAATGTACTCCCTTCGATTTTGGGACGTGTTTGTCATCGTCCCTGCGAAAGTGCCTGTCGCCACGGTCGGGACGGATATGGTGATCCAGTGTCGATTTGCTTTTTAAAAAGATCAGCGGCGGACTACGGCATGAAACCGCTGGATATTGAAATTACCCCGAATGGGAAAACTGTTGCTGTTATTGGTTCGGGCCCCTCTGGTTTGACTGCTGCTAACGATCTTGCCCAATTGGGATATGCGGTCACGGTTTTCGAGCAATTTGACGAGCCTGGGGGCATGTTGCGCTATGGCTTGCCGGAATTTCGTCTGCCAGTCGATATTGTTCATCAGGATGTGCAGTCAATTCTCGACTTTGGGGTTGAGTTGAAGACCGGCATTCGGGTCGCCGGAAATGATAAATTGAAGCAATTGGCTGGAGAATTCGATGCCGTGGTCGTTGCCGGAGGCTGCATGGCACCGAAAACGCTTGATCTGCCGGGCATTGAGGCGAAAGGAAGCTTTTACGGGCTGGAATTTATGATGGCAGGAAATCTGGGGGAAATTGATTATCCCATTCGCAACGTTGTTGTGATTGGTGGAGGTTTTACTGCAGTGGATTGTGCACGACTGGCTTTCCGACTGGGTGCTGAGAAGATCACTGTTGCATTTCTGTACACAAAAGAAATGATGTCTGCAGGTGCTCATGAAATTGAGGCGATGGAAGCTGAAGGTGTCGAGTTTGCTTTTCTGGTGACGCCGAATGCTATTGTGGAAAAAAACGGGAGGGTGTCAGGGTTACGTATGTTGCGAAATGAACTTTTGCAAGGCAGATCGATAAAGACAATTCCCGACTCTGATTTTGTGATTGATGTGGACACTGTTGTTTTTGCCATTGGTCAGAAAGGGGAAAGCGATGTGATCGAGGATGATGAAAGGCAGAAAATTCCAAATTTATTTTTAGCCGGTGATTTTCGCAATGGCGCTTCCACTGTGATTGAAGCAGCAGCAGATGGCAGAAAAACAGCGCGCGAAGTTCATACTTTTCTTTCCGGAAAAGAATTTCAGGAATACGTAAGGATCGAGCCTGCCGCCGGTACTGGTCGCAAGCGCGAATTTGATTTTATCCCGCGTCAGCCGATGGATGAATTGCCGCTGCGGGAAAGGCGCGACAAGACCAAAGAGGTAGAACTCGGTTTCTCTCAGGAAAGAGCCTTGATTGAATCGAGGCGCTGCTATTTATGCCACTATAATTTTCAAATTGATATTTCTCGCTGCATTTACTGTATGGCCTGCATTGATGTCATGCCAGTGGACTGTATCAAGATGGCGACGAATATCGAAATTGCCGACGATGGCAATTTGATTTACCAAGAAACCAAAGAGTGGAGCGAAGTACAGGCCATTGTTATTGATAACAACAAATGTATTCGCTGCGGGAATTGTTATCGCGCTTGCCCTGTGAATTGCATTACTATCTCAAAGTATTCACTGGAAATAGAGGAAAGAGTATAGCTGCGTAGTAGCTATAAAATTTATCTTTTGGCGGTTTTTCACCGTCCAATTGGAGGGCTGAAATGAAATACGTAATCATTGGCGCTGGTGTCGCCGGCGTAACTGCTGCCGAGACGGTGCGGAAAATTGACAGCGACGGGGAAATCGTCCTCATTGGGAAAGAGCAGTTTTTGCCCTATAAACGTTATCTACTCACTGAATTTTTTTGCGGGACGATCAGCAAAGAGCAATTGTTCTCACTTTCATGTGAAGACTTGAAGAGATTGAAAATTACATTTCGGAAGGGGCAATTGGCAAAATCCGTTGATTTTGAAAATAAAAAAGTGAAACTCTTTCATAATGAGACAGTGAGTTACGATAAGCTGCTCATTGCCACGGGAGGCAAGCCTCGCATCGGGCCTGCGTTACGGTCTTTTGAAAAAAATCTTCAACTCTATTATTCTTTAGAAGATATTTTGCTCATCAAAGAAAAATTGGACTCTGTGCGCACTTGTGTGGTATTTGGCCAGGGGCTCAGTACGCTGGATCTGATGGCAGGTCTGAAAAATTTGAAGAAAGAAGTCATTTACATCACCAAAAAACCTCGGGCGTTCTTTCCGCTTTTGCAGTCGAATTCTGACGTTGATGTACATCAGTTCCTGTCCGAAAAAGGCGTGAAGATTATTACCAATGACAGACCGGTCTCAGTTGAAAAAAGAGATGACAAATTTATCGTTGAAACTTTCAACGGAGAAAAATTGACGGCTGATCTTGTTTTTGCCTGGGATGATTATCGTCCTAATATTCGATTTTTGGAGAACACAAAAATTGACCGCAAAATCGGTATATTAGTGAATGAACAGTTGCGAACATCGGTGGAGGATGTTTACGCTGCTGGAGATTGCGCGGAAATTTATCATCCGAAGATAAAAAACTATTGGATCAATTTCGGTTATCCCAATGCCATAGAGCAGGGAGAAACCGCCGGAAAAAATATGACCGGTTTAAATGAGAATTATCGGATCCGTGAGACGCTCGTTTTTCACGTTTTGGGCAAACCTTTTGAAGCCCGTTGGTGGGAATAGTCGATGTCGGATTGGGCAAGTGATAAAGAAGATGGGGTAAAACCACAGGTTCCCATGGATGTATCACGGATATTTGGGATTCAAAATATCTTTAAAAAATGATTTGTCAATTTACCATAATTTTGAAAATAAAATGAACCGAAATGAAAGCCGCAGCGTTTGTAAATTTCGGGACAGAATAAATTGTGCTGTATATTTTTAGACATTAAATTTGTGCTTATCGGTGAAAATCCGTGGCAAAAAAATAGCAACATAGAGCAACACGGAATTTAAAAAAAAGAGAAAGGTACATGAAGCATAAAGAGCTTTCCATACGTTTCTGCGGTATTGCCGGAGACGGAGTTGTTTCTTCTGGGAAAATTTTGGCTGGTACTGTCGCCAGCATTGGATTATTTGTCATGGTTAATGATATTTACAGTGCAGAAATTCGCGGGTTGGGGAAATCCACAACCACGGTGCGCTTTTCCGGCAAAAAAATTCATAGTATGGGAGATGGCGTTGACCTGCTGGTGGGCATGGCAGGGAAGGAATCAATCTCCGAACTGGTTGAGGTCAAATCTGGCGGCGCTGTGATTTACGAGTCCAGTGAACCTGGAGAGCTGGTAGAAGGCGAGAGTCTTGCCGGACATATTCCCCCTGATGTTCGGGGTTACGCTGTGCCGTTGAAAAGGCTGGCAAATGAGGCGTCGGGTTCTAATCGAGGCAGGAATATCGTTGCTATTGGCGCATTGTGTTATATGTATTCTTTGCCGCCTGAGATCTTCATCAATCACATTACGAAACTTTTCCAGAGAAAAGGCGAGTCCGTTGTTGAGAACAACGTGAAAGCATTTCGCCTGGGGTATGATTATTGTCAGGAGAATTATCCCTTGCGGGAAGAATTTGATTTGCCAGCGGCTGGAGAAGCGAAAAAATTGATCAGCGGCAACGAGGCGGTGGCGAGAGGCGCCATGAATTGCGGTTTGCAAATTTATGCCGGCTATCCGATCACCCCGGCGACGAAAATAATGGAATATTGTGCTAAAGACTTGCCCCCACTCGGTGGCTGGACGATTCAAGTGGAGGATGAAATTGCGGCGATTTCTACCGTGGTCGGATCCTGGTTTGCCGGAAAAAGAGCAATGACCGCGACCTCGGGCCCTGGGTTGGCGCTTATGTCGGAGATGATCAATCTGGCAGTGATGGCAGAAATTCCGGCGGTCATCGTTGATGTCCAGCGCGGAGGCCCTTCTACGGGTTTACCTACAAAAGTGGAGCAGAGCGATTTGAATATTGCCCTTTACGGCGGCGCTGGCGACTCTCCGCGAGTTGTGATGGCTCCTGCTGATTCCGAAGAATCTTATTCCGGGATCCAGTTAGCTTTTGATCTGGCAGAAAAGTATCAGACGCCCGTCATTTTTTTGAGCGATCTGTTTCTTGGGCAGCGAATTGAAACAGCGATTCTTAAAGAAAAAATTGATAGAAATCGAAGCACGAGGAAAAAGGCGACCGCTGAAGATTTGAAAAACTATGTTCGCTATCAGCTCACAGATGACGGTGTCTCACCCTGGATTGTACCCGGCGAATCTGGCGCGTTTTACACCGTGACAGGTTTGGAACACAATTTACAGGGGAATCCAAATTACGAGGCAGAAGTACACCAATCGATGACCGAGAAAAGGCACCGCAAATTTGAATCGATGATTCAGGATATTCCTCCGGCAGACGTTATTGGGGATGAAGATGCAGCGATTGGCATTGCCAGTTGGGGATCAACGATAGGCGCTATTCTGGAAGGAATGGAAATCGCCAGAGAAAAAGGAGTAAAGTCCAAACTGATAAAATCGATCATGATTCACCCGCAACACGAAGAATCATTCCGGCGTTTTTTTGATAGTTGCCAGCGAATTATTGTTGCAGAGATGAATTTTCAGGGACAATACGCAGCGTTGCTGAAATCACGTTACGGCATCAAGCCTGTTGAAATGCACCTCCCGGCTGTCAATCCGGTGAGTCCGAAAGCAATTGCGCAGAAAATTATGGAGGTGAATGATGAGCTCACTCAGTAAGCGCTCCGTTATCGAGGGATTAAAATACGCCAAATCACTGAACTCCCAGAGATGGCGGGATAATTTGCCGACCTGGTGCCCTGGCTGCGGGCATTTTTCTGCACTGAATGGATTATACGAAT
>NATN01000086.1 GCA_002085355.1 Candidatus Zhuqueibacterota bacterium 4484_87
GTCGTGCCTTCTTTTGATGGGAAAACAGACTTGCTCAAACAAGACTTTTATGTTGACACCAACAACGACGGCAAAATCAACGCCGGAGATTCCATTCGCTATACAATCACAATCAAAAATTCGGGTCTGGGCACTGCGCATAATGTGGTGTTCACAGACTCCATTCCCAATTACACGCAATACGTATCAGGCTCCGCGATGACTTCAAAAGGCACCATCGTCTCCACGAATCCGGTTTTTCGCGTGGAAATAGGTTCTGTCGCGCCAAATGATGCAGAAATTGTCACGATTTCGTTCGCCGTATTGGTGAACGAAACCATTACCATGATCTCCAATCAAGGCTATCTTGATTCCGATGAAACGAAGCCGACGCCGACGGACGATCCCGATTCTGATGAAGAGGATGATCGAACCAAGACTAAAAAATCTTCTTTCTCTGGAAATGATGATGTTCTGAAAACCGACATTTTCATCGATACTGATGCCAGTGGTTCCATTTCCGCTGGTGATACTATCAAATACCAAATCACCATCAAGAATTCCGGGAGCGCAACGGCGCTGCAGGTTGTTTTTACAGATACAATTCCCCAAGAAACTTCACTGATTGAAAATTCAGTAATTACGAGTGCGGGAGTTGTGACGGCAACAACGCCCGTGCTGACAGTTGAAATAGATTCCATCGCTGCATTTTCGGCGCAGACAGTCACCATCAAATTTTCAGTAATAGTAACAGAAAGCGCAGCGGAAATTCGTAACCAGGGGCTGGTATCTGCCAAAGAGACGCCATCCGAACCGACCGATGACCCGGAAACCGAAATTGACGATGATCCCACAAGAACCACAGCGCCAAGCTTTTACGGGAAAACAGACTTTTTGAAAAGCGCAATTATTTCTGACGTAGATGGCAACAAACTTCTTTCAACCGGAGACATTATCACCTATTCCATTCACATTACAAATTCAGGGAAAGGCGTTGCTCACCAAGTAGTTTTTCAGGACACCATTCCGCAACACACCGCCTATGTGGAAGGTTCTGCTCAAACTTCAAAAGGAACAATAAGTTCAACTTCGCCGGTGCTAATTGTGAACATCGGCGACATCGCTGCCGACAAAAAGGAAACCGTTGCAATTTCATTTCAGGTAAAGCTAACGAAATCTGTCGAGCAAATATCTAATCAAGGATTCATTCACAGCGATGAAACTAACCCTGTTCCGAGCGATGATCCCGACACTGATGCTGAAGATGACAGCACAAACAGTGACAACTCGAAATTTTTTACCGATATTGAGTTATTACAATACGTGCAAACGGATTCGTTCTTCGTGCAAAACAGCGATACCGTGAACTTCGCTAATGAAAACGAAAAATATCTTGTAACGATCAACTTGTCAAATATCGGTGCAAAGGATGCCGGTGCAATCTCTCTCAAAGCATGGTTTCCTGATTCGCTCACCATTTCCGGTATTACGCCAACTGAATTCTCTCGTACAAATGACAGCATTATTTGGAAATTTTCCGGGCTTGCGATTGATTCAACCTTGAAAATCAGATATGAAGCTCAGGTTCCCTCAATTATGTCCGCCGGTCAAAACCTGCTAATCCACAGCGCCAGAGCAAGTTGCATCAATGAAGATACCACAAAATTATCCAATAACTTTGTCGCGGACACCGTTTATAGTTTTGGCAAAGAAATTCCCAGCCCTGAGATTTCAGCGACGCCGTTAATTCTTGACGTCAATGACAGCGTTACAGTAAGCGTGAAAATTCCCAAAGATAAAATTTCCTGGGATTTGTGGATACATCAGGCTGACGGGCAAATTATAAAAGATTTTGCCGATGATTTCATTGCCGCCAATAACATTGAACGTGATACGTGGGTAGAAATTCCTGTTAAATATTCCCAAACTCATCTCTTAACAACCGAAAAACAGGAGCCGGTTATCTTCGAAGTACGCACTACGGAAATTCGCGGCATTGAAAAAACGGCGCAGGCCAGCGTCACATTTCGCAGCAGTAACTATCTCGTTCTTGACAGGAATGTCTTTCGCCCTGACATAGACGGAAGGTTGGGTATCAAGTTCAAGCTGAGCTATCGTCGGCTCGCACAACTGGACATTTATGATCTTGCAGGAACCCACATCACGCGTGTAGCCGAGGACATTTTTGACGGCGGCTGGAATACCTATTACTGGAACGGAATCACTGAATCCGGGAGAAAAGTTGGCAGTGGTGTTTATCTGGTCACCCTGCGAACAGATGAATTTAAAAGCTGGAAAAAAGTAATCATCATTCGATAAATTGGGGTATCTGTCTTTCTTCCTATGCGATTCAAAAACCACTCATTTTTGAATGGCTAAAAAAATCACCCTTTGGAGAAAAGCAACTACTGGCTGCAGACAGCACAGCGAGGAGCGTCCATTATGTTTAATGTCAAGCTAATCAACAAAAGTTTTTTGTTATTTCTCATGTTTTTCTTATTCACGAATCAATCCGGATCTGCCCAAATTCGTGCCGGTGCCTCTTTTCTGAAAATGGGGGTGGGCGTTCGGGTATCATCAATGGGGTTGACATCCGCCGGAGAAATTCGCGACAACTACGCTGTTTTCACCAATCCAGGTGCTGCCGGTTTTTTGCGGGAATGGCACTGGTCAGCGACTTACAATAAATGGATTGCCGATGTCTATCACGCTTCTTTTCTTTTCAATAAACGCATCCGCATGCCATGGAGCAATCAAACAAGATTTTCAATCGGTGCCATCTACCAGGGAGTGCCTGAATTCGACAGCTCAGACAATGCGACCCCTGCGGCAAGCGCCAATGATTTGTTATTTGCCATTAGCCTGGGACAACCGCTGTCATTCATTTCCGACAATATTTCTTTCGGTACAAATGTAAAATATCTGAAAAGTAAATTGGACAATTTTTCCGCCAGCAGCCTGATTGTTGACTTTGGAATCCTGGCGCGTACGCCGCGATTCAATTTGAAAAATTCATTTTTGAAGCACGGGGTATTCACAGCAGGTGTATCTTACACGCAGTTTGGGCAGGACTTGAAATTTGACAAAATAGATACGCCACTGCCACAAACATTGCGCGCAGGCGTCGCTTTTTATGCTGGTTCGCATTCCGGAGTTCAAGTACAAATCTGCGGCGATTATTTTTCCATTAAGGACGAAAAAGGGCACTATGCTCTGGGCGGTGCTATAAATTTCACCAATCTCTTTTCTGTTAATTTCGGTTATAATTTCAACAATGATCTTATGGATAAGTTTTCCATTGGCGGTACTTTTCAACTGGATGATTTTTCCGCGCCGGAAAAGTCTTTTTTCCCCGGCAGAAACAAAGCCGCAAGGCTGGAAATTGCCACACTGAACGAAGGCGAATTTTTCAGCCGCTCTTACCAGGGAGGCGCTCATTATTTTCCCAATTGCCCGGAAGCATTTGATTGGCAAATCCCGTCGATGGATGACACAATCAAAACGGAATCTGTTAATTTCAGTTGGGATAAAACCCGGGATCCTGATATTTTTGATTCCGTTTCTTACATCTTGCTCGTCAGTCCCGGCCGTGAATATTTGCGCGACTTGCTTGAACTACAGTCTATTTCGCAGGACAATTTTATCAATCGCGTACGGCAAGATGATTCTTTGCTGCTTGTCTGCGAAAACAATTTAAAACAAACCTCCTATCAAATGCCGACTCCGGCAGCAGGTCACTATTACTGGGCTGTCGTGGCAGTGGATGAAAACTTTCACACCCGAACTGCCAGAAAAGACAATAACGAAATTGCACACTTTCTCGTACCGGCTACAGATATCCAGATTCAAGATATCGAATTTAAATACAGCCCCTGGATTACTCAGGATGACTATCACGGTGAGCTGAAAATTGTAATCGCTAATAATGGAGACATTGCAGCAAAGAATTTTCAGCTCGTGTGCAGCGATTCCGTAATTTTGATAAAACACAAGCTGCCAAGCGACAGTAGCGTTGCCAACTCAAAAATAATATTTTCAGAAATAATCGACAACTTGCCGGCCAAGTCAACAAGAACGATTTCCGTCTCCTGGCATACGCCATTGCTGGGCGCACACGCGATAGTTGCCTGTGCAGACAAAGCAAATATACTGAAAGAAAAGGACACAGATAATAACCTTTTAAGAAAGACATTTTCTACAATTCCCAAAGGATTTGTCCAGCTTCCCGACACGGTCACATCACTCAAGGAACGTCACAATCGGCTGACAATGCCTCTGATCACACGAATTTTCTTCAATGCTAATTCTGCTCAAGTAGAAGATGACTATCTTTTTACCAACGACAGTGATCCTTACCTGGCAATTTTAGCCGAACGACTCTTGGATCACCCGGAAATGACAATCAATTTGCAGGGTGTTGCAGACCCAAACTCTGAAAAGGCGACCAAAAAGCTGGCAAACCTACGCGCGAAAGCAGTAAAAGATTCCCTCGTTCGCGTTGGCCTCCGTGAAAATCAAATCAACTTATTGGGAGGCAAGGTGTTAGCAAAGCGACGCATTCCTTCCAATCCCAACGACGCACGTATGGTTTTCGAAGACAGACGGTATGTGGAAATTTTCACCAAGGAAAAAAATCAGCCGGTTCTATTCGCGCCAATCCATCACGAATTTGTGGAATACAGCGTAGAACCCATTTTCACTACCGCCGCGGTAAAACTGGCTTTGCCGGCGATGGATGCAAAAATCAGATTGCACGATGACGATTTTTCCGACAGCACAAAAATCGTTTCAAATGGCGATGTGCTTTTAATTAAAGAAAAATCGAACTGGCAGCTCGAAGATTCTGCCGTCAAACAGTTGCTAAACAGAGACGCCTCTTATGAATTTGTAATGATTGACAGCGAGGGACGCCGTTTTCGGACACATGCCCAAACAACGCATTTCAACAAAGCATCAGTAGAGCAGCATCATCGCATTGTGATGCCGCTTCAGTTTGCAAAAGTCGAACCTATCTTCTCATTTTATTGGGACATTTGTTTCAAAGAGGTGAGTCAGGCAGTGGATCAGGGAGGCTGGCGATTCCGCTTCACCGGCCACGGCTGCGCAATTGGCAGTGATGCCGTAAACCTGCGCCTTTCCAGACAACGTGTAAAAAACTTTGACAAAAAATTCCGCCGATTTCTTGATAAAAACTATCAGAGTTCAAAGACCGATTTTCTTTCAAAACTCGATAAACCGCAGGGCTACGGCGAAAAAATGCCGCTTACTTTCAAATATGCCACGGGAGAAATTAGGTTGTTTGGCGACAACGATAAAGCATCCGGCAGAATTTTGAATCGTCGCATTGAATTGGAATTATACAAAATCCATTGAGCCCAGGCGAGAAAAAATGCTACTTTGAAAATTAGCTTCTAAAAAATAAAAAGAGCTGCATCAGCAATGGTTGAATGCAGCTCTTTCTTTATAAAATTGCATTAGTTGAATTTCAGTTTACGGAATTTCAAGCCCTCAAACAATCTCAAATCCGAACATTAAATCGCCAATTTATCATGCGAAAAATACTTAATAACTTCATCCAAAATCATGTCCAGATTATGTTTTGGCTCGTAGCCAATCATCGTCTTTATTTTTGTTAAATCGGGTATGCGAACCGACATATCTTCAAAGCCTTCTTCGTAAGCTTCATTGTAAGGCACAAACACGATTTCCGATTTTGAATTCGTTTTTTCTTTAATTTTTTTCGCCAAATCAAGAATGCTGATCGGTTGATCGTTTCCTAAATTGAAAATCTGGCCGTTTGCCTCTTTGTGATTCGCCAGAGAGATTATTCCGTTCACCACGTCACCGACATAACCGAAGCAGCGAATTTGCTGACCGTTTCCGTAAACGGTAATCGGTTCGTTTCTCAGCGCTTTCACGACAAACCGCGGGATGACCATCCCATACTGACCTGTCTGACGCGGTCCCACCGTATTAAACAGCCGCACAATGGTAACGCCCAAATTTCTTTCTTTGTGATACGCCAAGCCCAAAAACTCATCTATGGCCTTGGTGCTGGAATAGCTCCACCTGTTTTTCGTCGTGGGTCCTAATACGCGATCATCGCTCTCTTTGAAAGGTACTCTATCACTTTTGCCGTAAATCTCCGAAGTCGAAGTGATCACAACGTCTTTCAAATAACGCGCAGCTAATTTCAGCACAACTTCTGTGCCCAAAATATTTCTTTCAATGACTTCAACCGGCTTATTCACGATCAATTCCACGCCCACAGCAGCAGCGAGATGATAAATCACATCGCACTCGCTCACGAGCCGATCCATCACGGTCTCGTTCAAAATAGTTTCCACAGCAATATTGAATCTCGGGCTTGACATCAAATGTTCCACATTTTCCAGCCGCCCGGTGGAGAGGTCGTCTATCACGTAAACCATATCGCCACGATTCAGCAGTTCTTCAGCAAGATGCGAACCGATAAATCCGGCTCCGCCTGTAATTAGTACTCTCATCCTTTAACGCTCCTTTGCCTTTATTTTGATTCCTAAATATTAAAAATAAAATGGGAGACACTTTCATCGTGGCTCTCATTTTCTAATTTTTCTAATGGATAATAACACACTTTTCTATTTTCTCTGCCCGTGCGTCTTGATTTTTAGCCGTGATTTTATACAAGTAAACACCGTTGGCTATCTCATCGTCATCGCCGTCTCGCCCGTCCCATTCGATTTGGTGATAACCGGCTTCGCAGTTATATTCTTCGAGCTGATTTATCAGCCTGCCGCCAATTGTGAAAATTTTGATTGTCACTTTTTCCGCAGGCTGCGTAAGATGAAAAGTGAACCGGGTTGACGCGCTGAATGGATTTGGATAGTTAAATACATTCAAAAGGGCAAATTTGCTGATCACCAAAAATCTTTTTTCCAGATGCGCCGCGTTTTTATTTATGTCAATGCCATAAACAACCAGTTCATGCTCGCCGTCATCAAACTGTCTCACCAGCCGAACGCTCACTCTCAATGTTGAATCTGAATTATCAACTTCAGGCATAAATTGTGCCATATTTTCCTGATCACCAAATGGTATTTTTTGGCCGTCAATAAAAATATGTACCCGCGAAGTATCAGTGGAAATATCAAAAGTGCTGTTATCAAAAAGCAGAATTTCGATAACCGGTTTCTGCGCCACATAATCGCCATCCACAATTGATTTTCCGTCAAAGGAAACTTCGATCTGTGGCGCTGTGGTATCCGCTTCCACAAAAACAGCGGCCTCTGCCTGATTATTGGTTTCTGATATCTCATTTATCTTGTCATCAGGATCGAGTCGCACAGAAAATTTCTGTTCTCCTGCCGCATCCACAACAGAAAACGAAAAAGCAATTTGTTCGGAATGATTCCTTTGAACTGCCCCCAACCTTTTGCTTTCCACTAACTCCCTCTCCCCCTGGGGGTTAATTTCATAAAGCGAAACTTCAATACTATCTGCATCTGCATAACCAATATTAAAAATTTCCGCCGAAAAAGTGACCTTTCCGCCTTGAATAATGCGTTGCGGAATCACGGAAATCGTGCTTTTGCTGACTGCGAGGTCGCATGTCGGCGTGAAATAAACCTGCCAATTTTTTAACAACGGCGAATAAAATCTGTCTGCGCTGGTTAATTTCGCTTTCAATTTTAGATACGGGTAATTTGAAGCATCAACATTGTTCAATGGAATATTCTGACTGCTGATGTCTGTTTTTAGCAAATCCCACTGAAAAGTGTTTTCGTTAAACCCATAAACGGAGATAGCAATTTTTCTATTTTCGCTCACGGAATCTACAGCGAATCTCAAATACCCCCATTGAGCGGCCGGACCTATTTTCTGCGTCTCTGCATCGCCCGAAACCGGAAACGTGATAAGCGTGTCTTCCGCAACTGCCTCGCCTCCAAAGCGTTCCACCCATTTTTCCGGAACGGAGCCGATTGCAGCGCCCTTTTTCCCAACAATCGCCCAGGAATCCCGAAATCCAACATTTCGGCAAAATTGACTGCCGATTTGCTCTAACGCCTGATACGCCGCCTCAGTCATTTGCTGCGCCCCGGAATCCCGAATGCCTGCCAACACGAAGTAGCCTTCTGGAATGGATTCCAGAAAAATCACCATAGCAGCTACATCGTCAGCGCTGGCATGAGTGTCGAAATGTTGAAATTCGACGAACTCACCGTACGGATCACAAACCGCGATATTGTGCCCTCTACCGGATGTTGACACCGGTGTGCCGTTAACGAACAGCACTGCATAATTCAGATCATCGAATCCGCCGGACTCCGCACGAAAAATTGACAGTTGCGGTTTTAGTGAAATACCTGTCCGGGTAATCGTTGCGTTTTGAACTTTATTTTTCGCCATCTGTTCCGGAATAAGTTGTCCCCAGCCAAATTCATTGCCCGCAAAAAAGTCACCACTTACCCAAACATCTGCTCCCTCCGACGTATTCTTTCTGCAGCGCCAAAAATAAACCCTCCCGCTGTCCAGTTCGGATATCTGCCATTGCGCGACAAAATATCCAGAAGTAAGCGCGCCGGACTGCATAAGTGGTTTCGCAAACGAAGAAACAGTGTCCAGTTGAAAAATAAACTGCTCGCCGCTGGAATCAGCAGCATAAACCTGCAATTCAATTTGGTCATCTGGCAAAATCGTGTTCG
>NATN01000087.1 GCA_002085355.1 Candidatus Zhuqueibacterota bacterium 4484_87
GGACAGAACAAAGCAGTTCTAATGCTAACAATCCGTGGCAGTTGGGCAGATATTTTTTGGTTCAGTCTCTTTCATGAAATCGGTCACATTCTATTGCATGGCAAACAAATAGTTTTTTTGGAAGAAGATAATCTGGGGCACAGATTAAATAATGATTATGAAAAGGAAGCCAACAGATTTGCCGCAAACACATTAATTCCGTTAAATGAGTACAAGGCCTTTCTTAAGGCAAAATCTTTTTATGCACAAGACATCGAAAAATTTGCTGACCATTTGGGGATCGCTCCAGGCATCGTCGTAGGCCGTTTACAGCACGATGGTTATCTTAAAAACTCGTGGCACAACCGTCTTCGTTCCAGATATAAATGGCAATTATGATGTGAATTAATTTGCTACATATTTTGATTTGAAAAGGGCGATGCAGGGGCTAATTTTCGCAGTGGTAATGATTTACTTGGTAAAAGTGGGTACTTCTGCTTTTCAACCAATTACTCTTTTCACCAAAATGAGGCAAAAAACATCCACTCTATCCATCTACTTCACGGGGTTGCTATATTGACTAAAAGCATTATAAGCGATAGTAATCCCCAGAGCGAAAATCCCGGCGAGAAGGGCGAGCACCACATTGTAATACTCCGGAGCCACCAACGCCAATCGAATGAGCACAGTTATCAACGCAAAGGCAGAATTCCGGAAAACGCTGTAATAATCCTGGCAGTATCTCAGCGAAATGAGAACAATCAGAATATCGCTGAAAATTAAAACTGTGTAAAACGTGGCAAAAAAATCTGTCACTTCCCCGCCAATCAACCATTTCCATAATACTTCAATTCCCAGAAACATAAAAATCAGAGCGAGAAGCAAAGCAAGCAATTTCTTTGCGGTGATGAATCTGTTTTTTTCCTTTCCATTCTTTATGTTAATCTGGTGTTGCTGAATTCTGTAATAAATTCCCAATATAACAAAAATCAGTAAAGCGCCGACTGCATTGGAGATGATGTGCAAAATCGGCTGCGAAATATGTTCCCATTTAATGGGTTCCGGGAAATAGACAAATTCTTTGAAAGATTGACGCAAAAGGATGAGAGATAGAATCTCAAATTGTTTGCCAATGGAACTGGAAACAGAATGGACAATACTGAAAACCAGGCTCAAAACTTCATAGACAAGCAGCAGTGTAAATACGAAACTGATGGCATAAAAATGCTTCAATGGGATTAAATGCGCGAAAAATGACGGCAATAGTTCATGCCGCTGAAGCTCAATTAAAAACAACAAAACAAGGAAAGAAAATACAAGCGTATAGCCGATGATGGACTGCAGAGGCTGGCTTTCCCAGATAGATTCAATCTTATCAAAAACAAGATTGACATTTTTTTCTATTCTATTTCTGATATCTCTCATTAATTCCTGATCCGATGACTTGGTATATTGTCGTCCAAATTTCTGAAATTCAAATGCAATCTAATAAATTTTAATTTAAAAACTTTTCCATAAAATATCAACAAAATCTGAATGTTCCTCCAAATTTCCGAGTACTTCTTACGCTGAATAATCTTTTTTAACTTCTTTTTTTTGCAACTCCGAATTTTTATTTCGCTCCTTCAGAGCTCATTATGTGCCGTTCCATAAAGGGAACGTATTCCGGATTTTTCTTCCCCTGATTCATGGGACGTTGCCCCATGCTAATTTATCATGCCCTTTCAGGGCTTACGCCAACGGCGTAAAATAATTTAGCCAAGGGCAACGCCCTCGGTTTATGAGATACACACCAAGCGCTGAAGGCGCGGGATAAAAGAGAGGTACCAACAATTGCCGTAAAAAAATTCCGGTTCTGACGAAAACCTTTTCAAACTATTAGACATAAATAACACTCTGATAATATTTAGATAGCAAACATAAAATATGGTTTTTAGGAGACATTCAAAAATGGCATAATATTAGCTGAATATCACTACTTAAACTAATGCGCTTTCATGGCCTGAATCTTTGACAAAAATGCAGGACGAATTAGCCAATTTCATCACTTCCCGAATGAAAGCAAAGGGAACCTGATCATGCATCATTCCAAAAATATTGACATCCCCTCTGGGAGCGGAGCAAATAGTTTCTTTGAAAGAGCCAGTTAATACGTGCAAATCAGTCATAGAAGGCAGGCGTGCCTGATCGCTCAGATTTTCCAGAAAATGTTGCAGCCGTTTTTTGTCCTTCTTATCATCAGCAACAGTGATGAGATTGATCTTCCCCTCCCAGTTCATTTGCAACTGCAGAGTAATCAACATTGCCAGATGCCAATTAGGGCTCTTGTCCCGGAGCCATAAATTTACATCTTTTTGCATACCAAAAGCAACACGTTCATGCTGGCGCAAAATGATAATTCCCAAATCCTGACTATCAGCATAACGGATCAGCTCGCTAATGGTCGCGTCTTTTTGTTGGTCATCGCTCAGCGTGAGAAACAAGATATTAGGTCTGAAAGTTCCGCCTTTGAGTGTCTGAATAACTAACTTCGCGCCGTGGAGAAACTGTTTTTCTTCCAGCACGACAGAATTGACCATGATTCCCTGATCCTGAATCGGTTTCAGTAAATCTTTGAGTGCTGTCCGTGCCTTCTCCACTTTCGTATCTCGCACTGTGAATGCAAAAATGCTGCCGGACGGATAAATTACATTGCGAATGAACAGTAATGGTCCCGACCAAAGTTCAGGATTCTCAATGGGAAGAAGCAAATCCGGTTTCCAGGTAATATGATGTCGGGGGAACTTTGCTGCCAGCCGCGAGGCGCGTTCGGCGATGACCAAAAATAATCCGCCGCGAATGTCGCCCCATTCTGCCTGCAGCTCTCGTCTGGCGAGCCAGATGTACAGTGCAATGATTGTTACAATGCCAATTATGCTGAAAATAGGATTAATCAAAAACATGATGAATAAGCTTCCGACAGCTCCGACAAATGAAACAGCGCGAGGAATTTTGAAAGTCGGGCGAAAACTGATTATTTTCATGCTCTGCTCAATGAACACAACCAGATTAATCATGCCGTAAGTGATGAGAAAAAACATAGTGATGAGTGTGGCAAGAAAATTCAAATTACCAAGAATGATGGAAATTTCAATAATGATGCCGGTAAAAATAATTGCATTCCGCGGCTCGTTGCTTTTTGTTTTCGCAGCAAAAAACCTGTGCAAAGGGACAGTCTTTTGTTCTGCCAGTGCCTGCAAGACTCGCGGCGCGCCCAACATGCTCCCCAAAGCAGAAGACAGCGTAGCTCCCATGATGCCTGCGATGACTGCCGGGCCCCAAAAAGCTTTATCGACCATGAACATTTGATTTTTCCGCAGTTCTTCTGGCGTTCCGATTTTTGCCATGATGTAAGCTAAAGCGATGTAGATAACCATTGTGACAAAAATGGAGCTCATTGTTCCCAGCGGGATTGATCGTTTGGGGTCTTTCAAATCACCGGACATGTTCGCCCCTGCCATAATCCCGGTAACGGCAGGGAAAAACACTGCAAACACCTGCCAGAAATTGGCATCTTCAAAATTTCCCAACAAAATAAAATCCGTCGTCGCCTTCTCCGGCGTAAAAAAGAATGAGATCAACGACAAGCCTAAAATTGTCATAATCAGATACTGCACTTTTATCGCCAGGTGAGCGCTGATGTAAGAAACAGTCAGCAAACTAATCCAGGCAATTGTGGAAACTACCAATGCCGGATGGTGAGGAAAAACCCGCAACCAGCCCTCGGTAAATCCGATGATGTACAACGCCGCAGAGAGAGTTTGCGCAATGTATAGAGGGATCCCGATGCTTCCACCCGCTTCCAGGCCCAGAGATTTCGAGATGATCGAATATGCGCCGCCCGCGCCAATTTTGATATTTGTTGTGATGGAAGACATGGAAAGCCCGGTGCAGATTGTCACAGATTTAGCGAGAAGGATAATGGCGACAGCACCAAGAAATCCGGCATTACCAACGACCCAGCCGAGGCGCAAAAACATGATTACGCCGAGGATGGTCAAAACATCCGGCGTGAACACTCCTCCGAAAGTATCAAACTTTTTCTGATTCGGCTCTGCTGAATAAAAAGTCAATCTTCTCAGAAATGAGATAGAATTTTTCTTTCTTTTTTCTTCGCCTTCCATCGTCCGGTATCTACCCTCCCGAAATAAAAAACAATAACATGCAATTTTCACAGATGAGATTGTTTTCAGCGGATTTGTGAAAATATACTTTCTTCACTCCGCCCGAAATGGATGTTCAAAGAAGTATAATTATTTTTTAGGAAAGATTCAACAATTTTATTCAAATGACATAAAATTTTTGAATTTTCACCGGCAAGAATAAATGAGCAGGAAAATCCGTTTCGTCGGGACGCATAAACAAAAATTTGCCGTCTGTTTCTCACAAAACGAAAAAATCTTATTAGAAAAAATATCTTTTCCTGAAAATTGCAATCCATTGCTTTGAAAATACACCACGAACGAAAATTACAAACAGACTTTTCAAAAGTTAGCTTCCATCAGCGCGAATCAGTGGTTCCCAAAATTTTTCCGGTAAAGCTTTGATTTAAAATCGAGTGACCTTTTGATTTCTCAAATGGCATTTTTCAATTCTCTGGCAAACAATTTCATGTCCGCATATCTGTTCACAGGCGCTTTTTCTATTGCTTTAAAGATAATATTATCGACCTTCGCCGGTACTTCGGGATTTAAACGCGATACCGGTTCCGGCAGATGCGTCAGAATATTATTAAAAACAGTCTCCCGCTTTCCGTTGACAAAGGGGTTCGTCCCCGTGAGCAATTCGTACAAAATCACTCCCAATGAATAAACGTCAGTTTGAATTGTGGGCTCGTATTTATCGAAAAGTTCGGGAGCTGAATAGGTGAGAGATGCCAGTGGCACGTTATCCATATCCCTGACCGGTAAAGTGAAACCTTTTATTTGAAAATCTACCAGTTTGAGTTCCATTTTGTCCATCACGAAGATATTTGTCGGTTTCAACTTTCCGTGAATGACGCCCTTTTTATGGACAGCGGCAAGGATATCAGCCAAACGCAATCCGATTTTCAGGGATTTTTTCCAGTCAATTTTCTGCCCGCCATTTTTCGGGACAGCGAGTGTTTGTGCATCTACATATTCTCTGGCAAAAAATTGAAGCTGATGATCTTCGCCGATGTCATAAATGAGCGCGACATTCGGATGAGTGAGCTGTCCCAGACGGCGCGCTTCTTCAAGAAAAATCTTTTTTGTCAATTCAGGATCATCATTGATCTCAAAGCCGGGTTTCAGCACTTTCAAAACAACCAGCCGTTCCAGCATGGAATCCACTGCTTTGAAACTGGAAAAAATCTGGTTTTGATGCAACTCCTGATTCACCTGGAATTTTCCCACTGATTTGAGCGCCCCATTTTCTATTTTATCCAGCGCGTCGTGCACGCTTAATTTGTAAACTTGCACATCTTCCTCGTAAGCGGGGTGGTGCAGACTAAATTTCGCCGGTAAAACAGAAATATCTTTTTTATCCTTCAGCAACAGATGTTGTACCGATTCCGTGATAAAAACTTGTGAACTTCTTGTTTTGGGGCGATTATTGAGGCGATCTGTCAACAGAAAAGTTTCATCCCGGGCAAATAGAGACAACGCGACTTCGAGATCGTCGAAAAGATATTTCGCAAACTTATCCTTGGGCGCCAGAGCAATGAGATTCATCACGATCTCCAGCGACGATTGATGATTGCCGTTGGTCTCGTTTACCTGCTCCTGTTTTTTGACCAACTGTTTGGCAACATCAATCAGTTTTTCGATATTTTGACCAAAAACGATAAATCCGTCGCGCGCTTCGAATGCCTGAATGAAAGGCTTATCAGTAGCAGGACGAGAATCAAAAATCGCGACCAATGTTTTTCTCAGCTTGGGCAAATAGCCGTCGTCAGCTCGCAGTACAAACAAACAATTTGCCTGTCCCATGACTTCCGACAAAGTATTTTCTCCGGCACTACCGGCATTATTGATGAGAGTCCTCATTTTTTTCAGTAAAATTCGGTCATCCAGCCCCAGATTGGCTCCTGAAATCTCCCTCTTGTTCAAACCCAAATCCCAGATATTGGAAAAAGTATCGCCGGAGATAAAAAGTTCATATTCTTCAATTGCCGGTTTGTGCGCTTCATCTGCTTTGAGGGGGAATTTTTGAAACAAACGATTCACCGCCAGAAAATGAAAAGCATCTGCGAGCGTATCAAAAATCTGCCGCTCACTGACGAGCTCTTTGAACCATTCTAAATCCGTTATCGTAATACGCACGCTGTCAGACATCACATTCGCTTTTTTCCAGAGATTGGCAAGATGCAGATGTTTCCAGAGCGATACAGGTTCTTCGCTGAGCAGGTCTTTCAAAAATATTTCTGCCTCATCAAACTCCTGATTTTCCCACGTTTTCTTCAAATAGAGGGTGGCGAAATTGCGAAAATGAGTTTCATCATCACGAAAACGAAAAATGAAGCTGCGTAATTTCTCTTGCTGATCAATCCGAAAAAGTGCATCAAGAACCTTTTGCGCCAATTGGTCAAAATTTTCCTCTTTTTCCCGTCGCAACGTTCTCTCATAAACTTTGAGCGCCGCAGCGTCATCGCGCTTATTTTCCAGATACAACCTCGTTACTGTCGCTGCTAATTCGGTATCATCAGGATTGAGTTCCAACGCCCGCTCGAATGCTTTAAGGGCGTCTTCATCAAACTGTTTCTTCAGCAAATATGCCTGGCTCAGCTTCAAATGCGCACCGGCATCTGATTCATCCAATTCCACGTACAATTTGAGCCGGTCGATGGCCTGGTCGTATTTTCCCAGGTCAAGATATAATTGCCCCAGTTCAGCGAGCAACTCAAAAACGAGGTCTTCTGCTTGCAAGGTACTTTGTTTTTTTTGCAATGTCACGACTGGAACCCCTTTTTTATTTTACCATTTGAAAAATTTGTTTAATTTCTGCCAGTTGGCTTTTTTGGCGCCAGAAACGATCTTCAGTTTTCAAAATACTTTTCGGTTCATCTGAAATAGTCAAAAAATGGCACCCCGTATCTCCGCCCTCTGCGCTCACATTTTTTACTTTCACGGTAACGACACTAATATTATCCGCGCCGTCACGCATAGCTGCGTCATCGACTAGATGCTGCGCCAAATGAGCTAATTTATCCCCATTGAATTGTGCGATGCGCAAAATATCCTGATCCGTTAGCGCGCGCGTCAAGCCGTCAGTGCACAGTAAAAATAAATCGCCATCGCGCACTGCCCCACATTGCACGTCAATTTTAACAGTCGGCTCAAGCCCCAGGGCTCGGGTAATTACATGTGCCCGCTGAATTTTTTCCGCTTGATCAGGTGAAATCTCGCCGTCAGCGATCAACTCATTCACAAAAGTATGATCCTCGGAAATCTGTTCTATCTCTTTATTCCGGATCCGGTAAATCCGACTATCGCCAATGTAAGCCGCCGCAAAAAAATCGTTCCCCACAAAAAGCACAGCCAGAGTCGTGCCCATGCCGCGTAATTTTTCGCTCGCCAGCGAAAGCTGAAACAGTTTACGGTTTGTCAAACGAATCGCAGCGATGAGCCGTTTGATCTCTCCGGGCAGTTTCTCCCGGATATCACCAGTAATTTTTTCACTGGTCGAAGTATCGAGTGAGCGAAACAGAGACAGAATAAATTCCCCGGCAAACCGGCTCGCTTTTTCTCCGCTGCGATGGCCTCCCATGCCATCGCAAACAAGCGCCAATTTTAATGCCTGATTAAATGCCACGTAATCTTCATTTACCGCGCGAATTTTCCCGGCATCCGACTTTGTTGCAATTTCAAAATCCATATTTCCATTTCAGTTCAATTTATTCGACCGCCACTTCACTCGGGAACATTGATTTTCGCCGCGTAGCAATAACGACATTAATTGTCAAAATAACAAAAATTAGAAGAGACGCCAATAAAAGAATCGCCGTGAAAAACCACTTCGGCCTCAGCGAAATTCCCGCCTCCATATTTTGCAAACCGCTGCCTTTGTATTGTCCCCAGAGAACTGTCCCGGCGGGAACGCGGCTGTTCGTTGTGAACATCTGAAATCGATTGCCGCTCATTCGTTGCAAAATATCAATGTACGTGTCATTGTTAAAATCAGCCACAATCGGCGATCCCATCGGATGAATGTTATTGTGAGTTTTTTTGACGTCAGCAATAAACAATCGCCCATTCTTCCCGCTAATCACGCAAATTCCCGCCGGCAAAATTGGCACAACCACGTCCTGAATGTGATCCTTATTCACGTCTGCTGCTGCCATCTGCTGAAAATAAAATTTCCCGCCCGGCATCTCTGCAAACCAGAGTGCTTCGCTATCTTTGTCGTCAAAAAGCGACGTTGCTGAATAACAGGTGATTAAATTTTCCCCGGCGACGATGATACGATGTTCATTTTCTTTCTTCAAATCGCGGAGAACCAAAATTGCTGTTTTGCCGAAATCCCCGGTGGTAGCTATTTTTTTCGTTCCGATTAATTTGTTTTTCAATAAATTTAAACCAAAAAGCACATTATCTTCTGAAATGCCGAGCAAATCCGCCATTTGATCGCCATTCACATCTCCGAAAACAAAAGCCTGCTTTATCTGCGAATTTTTCAGATCATCATTTTGAGCCAAATCGAATAAAGTCGTAACCGACAAAGAATCGACTGCAAGTTCCGCTGCCAATATTTTTCCGTTTTCGTCCGAAAAATAGATTTTCGGTGAACCGTCGCCATCGATGTCCTTTGCCGCTGGT
>NATN01000088.1 GCA_002085355.1 Candidatus Zhuqueibacterota bacterium 4484_87
GATCGATAAAATTTATTTTTGCCCCCACAGTCTGGCGGAAAATTGTCCCTGCCGCAAGCCAAACACCGGTTTGGTCATGCGCGCGAAAGAGGAGTTGAACATCGACTTGAAAAACAGTTTTTTCATCGGCGACTCGCCCTGGGACATTGAAACCGGCAAAAACAGCGGCATGCGCACGATCTGGATCAGAAACGACCGAACTGCGGATCCCGAGACCTGGGATGTAAAGCCAGACTTCATCGTCAATGATTTGCTCGAAGCAGCGGAATTAGTGCTCCGTTTGGAGCGGGAGAAAAGTGAATTTTGAAAGAAATCTCCAAACTTCTTTCTTTGAACGAATTGCTTATTCTCAAGAGAAGCTGGTCAAAATCCGGGAAAAAAGTCGTCTGGACTAACGGTTGTTTTGACATTATGCACGCCGGTCATGTGAACTATTTGCAGCAGGCAAAGAACTTCGGCGATATTTTAGTCGTTGGCATGAACAGCGATCAATCGGTTCGCGCGCTCAAAGGTACGGGAAGGCCTATATGCAACGAACGTCATCGGGCGCAGGTGCTCGTTGCACTGGAATGCGTTGATTTCGTCATTGTTTTTGACGAAAAAAGTCCGGTAAAAATCATCGAACAATTTCAGCCAGATGTTTATGTCAAGGGCGGCGATTACACCATTGACACAATTGACCAGGTTGAACGACGTGTTGTCGAGGGATATGGCGGTAAAATTGTGTTATTGCCAGAGGAGCCCGGGATTTCCACAACATTGATTATTGAGAAAATACAGAAAATAGCACCGCATTGAATTTATGGCTATTTTTGATATGTGCATTTTGCTGAAAAATGAAAAACTCCATTGAAATGACGAATTTGACTCCATTAACTGATCGTTTTCGAACGGTGGCAGAAAAAGAAAAATATGTGATTGATCTTTTTAGCAAAATCGATCATAACTATGATCCGATGAATCGGCTCATGTCGCTGGGTAGGGATTTGAGCTGGCGTCGCAAAGCTGTTCGGCTTGCTAATTTCTCAAGAGAAGGACTTTTGCTGGACGTCGCAGCCGGAACAGGAGATTTAACATTGTCTGCATTTCGTCAATTCCCTGAAGCTCACATTGTGGGAATTGATTTTTGTTTGCCGCTGTTGAAAATCGCAACAGAAAAAATTTCCCGCACTAATAAAAAATTTAAAGTGGCTTGGGTTATGGGAAATGGATTGAGGTTACCATTTCCAGATAATTCAGTTGACGGCGTAATGACTGCTTTTTCTTTGAGAAACGTGGCAGATGTGCGAGGTTTTTTTGAGGAATTTTATCGTGTAACACGCCCCGGCGGAAAAGTTGTCTCCCTGGAAATGGTACGCCCTGTTCATTCGCTGCAAAAAATTATTTTTTCTATCCATCAGAAAACAATGGTCCCTGCTGTGGGAAAATTATTTTCAGCGTATCCTGATGCTTATTCTTATTTGCCGTTATCCATTGAAAATTTTTATTCGGCGAACGAATTAGTGAAAGAAATTTCTGCTGCTGGTTGGAAAAATGTTCGCTTCAAATCCATGATGTTCGGATTTGTCGCTGCCCATGTGGCGGAAAAATAATTGATGACATTTTGTAAAATAAAAATATTTTTGAATAACAAATTTTAAACGCATACGAGGAAACACCATGACAACCTGGATGATCATTCTTTTAGTCGCATACATTCTTATCGTCCTGTTTACTTATTTTTTGAAATACCTGAATTTGAAATATCTCAAAAAACACGGCCACGAGATCCCGAAACCATTCGAGGGATTAATTGACGGCGAGTTGTTGAAGAAAACAAGCGATTACACTTTTGAACACAGTCGGTTCGGCTATCTGGAATCTATTTTTGACAATATTGTATTGATTATTTTCCTTTTTGGCGGGCTGCTCGCCTGGTACGCAAACTGGATTTCGGCCTTAAATTTGCCATTTATTTTGGAAGGCATTGTTTTTTTCCTTCTGTTGACCCTGATTTCAAGTTTTCTGGACATCCCCTTCGATCTTTATTCCACTTTTAAAATTGAAAACAAATTTGGCTTTAATACCACCACGCCCAAAATCTGGATCATGGATTTTATTAAATCGATTATTATTTCTGCTATTTTGCTGGCAATAATGGGCGGCGTTGGCTTCTGGATCATTCAGGCGAGTCCGAATTACTGGTGGCTGTTCGTGTGGGCGTTTTTTCTTATTTTCAGTTTATTTTTGATGTATATTTCGCCTTACGTCATCGAACCGTTATTTAACAAATTTACACCAATTTCCGAAGAATATAAATCACTGGAAGAAAAAATCACGGATCTTCTGGCAAAAGTCGGCATTCGCGTCACACGAGTTTTTCAGATGGACGCTTCCAAACGCAGCAAACACACAAACGCATACTTCACGGGCATTGGGAAAACCAAACGCATTATCCTTTATGACACTTTACTGGAAAAAATGGATGAAGATGAAATTTTGGGTGTGCTGGCGCACGAAGCGGGACATTGGAAAAAGAAGCATCTACTGAAAATGATCGTTATCTCGGAAGTGATAGGATTTATCGGAATTTACATTTCATTTCGTATCTTGCAAACCGATTGGCTGACGCAAATTTTTGCTATGGAAAATGACTCGTTTTTTGCAAAATTGGTCATTCTGGGTTTCATCGGTAGTCTGATCTCGTTTCCGTTCACTCCGATTGGCACTTATTTTTCTCGAAAACATGAACGCGAAGCCGATCAAATGGCAGTATCGCTCACAGGGAAATCTGACGGGCTGGTCAGCGCATTGATTAAATTATCGAAAGACAATTTATCAAATTTGCACCCGCATCCGTTCTACGCAAAATTTTATTATTCACATCCGCCGATTGTGGAACGAATCAAAATGCTTAAATCCATGAAGCCGGAAAAAATCGATTGAATTTTAGGATCAAAAAAAACAAAAGGGTAAAATGAAGATGAAACAACTGGAGTTTGAAAATTCTGTTTACCGGACAAAACCTAAGAAAATTTCTCTTTTCTCCAAACTTTTTCCTTCGCTTACTTTTTACAGTGACTTTCTCGCGATAGTTTTCAAGTCAAGCAAACTGGCCAAAAAAGGGGAATATGACAATGAAGCCTGGGTAGAAGCCAGTTACAAAGTGCTTCGTGCTTTAGAGAAAAAAGGAGCTATCTTTGAAATCACCGGCATTGAACATCTCCAAAAATTAGATTCTCCGTGCGTCATCATCGGGAATCACATGAGTATGATGGAAACCATCGTCATGGCGAGCATCGTGCAGCCGATTTTGGACGTTACTTTTATTGTTAAACAAGGTTTGCTTGATTATCCGGTATTCAAATACATCATGCGATCACGCGATCCGATAGCTGTCACCAGAACGAATCCGAGACAGGATTTGAAAGCAGTGTTGGAAGGCGGACTCGAAAGGATTCAAAAGGGAATTTCCATCATTGTTTTTCCACAGACAACGCGTACAACTAATTTTGATCCGAAACAGTTCAGTACCATCGGCGTCAAACTGGCACAGAAAGCTGATGTTCCGATCATCCCGCTAGCGCTGAAAACAGATGCCTGGGGAAATGGAAAATGGCTTAAGGATTTTGGCAAAATCGACCCGACAAAAAAAGTAAAATTCGCTTTCGGCGCACCAATTCCCGCCAAACAAAAAGGCAGCGAAGCCCATGAGGCAGTAAAGGATTTCATCATTTCCAAGTTGAAAGAATGGGAAAAAGAATAATAAATTCTGACAGATCAGAGACATTATGAAATGATCTGCCACGCCAAAGCAGGGAAACACTTCAATTATTTGGGAATATAGAGGTTACCAATATTGCATTCTCTCTATTTTAATTCAAGATTTCTGATTTACCTTGATTTTCGACCATGAAGTTGGCATATTTACCCTGATTATTGACCATATTTTTGGTTTCGAGTTTCGGGTTTGTCGTTTCGAATCTCAGGGTTGTGGTTTTGAAATGGTCAGGTTAGGCGATTTGTCATAAGATATTAAATAATGGTGAAAATCTCCACAGAAAAAACGTGAAACGGTCGTGCTTTCAAAAATTTCCTGAATAAAAAGACAATACTTCTCCAAGGCACCTTTTGCTTCATGGTGCTAAACAGGTTGAGAAAACTGGACAGCGCGAGATGAAAAATATTCTATTTACCGATCACCAACGATAGCTTGTATAGATCAATCATACACTTTTTTTTAAAGCAGTAATAGTCATCAAAAAAGCCCTCCAAAAAATAGAGGGCTTTTTCAAATAATTCTGGCAAAATTTGAAAACAAAAGATGCAACTTTATTACTCAAATTCCTATGCTTTCTTTTTTGCAAAAAATGTTTTTTGGGTGATGTCCAGAAAAACAATGACGGCACCCAAAATCATCATGCTGTCAGGGATAAGCCTGATCCACATCCAGAAGCTCATTGAGCCCAGTGCTTCTCGGCTGCGAGCTGCGAAATATCCCAGATCAGAAGCGATTTTCGCCTGATGGAATCCGATGATGAGATTTGGTATGGCAAAAAGCACCACGCCAATAGTCACCAGCCAGAATCCCCAGCGGCTAATTTTATCGTCCCAAGCCAAGCCCTTTGCCATCGCATTGGATCTGGCTACAATATAAATGAAAGCCAGAGAAATAAATCCGAACGCTCCGAGAAGGGCAACGTGGCCATGTGGCATAATCAGATAGGTACCGTGAGCGTAATAATCAACCTGAGGCGTATTAATCACCATTCCCAGAAAACCAGCGCCAAACCAATTCAGCGCCGCGGAACCGGTCAACCAGAGGAAAGGTGTCTTGAAAACGAAATTTCCGTCCGCGTTGACGCTCTTGTACTGTTTCCAGGCCTCAACCATCAGAATGACTAATGGTAACGGTTCCAGAGAGGAGAAAACACTGCCTACTGTGATCCAGTACTGATCTGCGCCCTGCCACCAGTAATGATGTCCCACACCAAGCACGCCGGAAACCATCACCAAAAACAGCTCGAACAGCATGACGCGTTCAGCGACTTTGCGGGAAACCAAGCCCAGCGTAACAGTGAGATAAGCCAGTACACCAGCAGCAAAAAGCTCAAAAGTAAGCTCAACCCACAGATGAACGACCCACCAGCGATAGTAATCGTCCAGAGTATAATTAGGCATAATTTTATGGACAGGCGCCATGCCTGCCATGTACAACGTTGCAATTCCAAACGCAGACCAAATGATGGTACCAACGAGAATGTTATTGTCTTTTGCTTTACGAATGGTAAAAAATACCATCATAAACCATAAAACCAGCCCGACAACTAATCCAATATCCCAGACTCGTCCGAGATTCAGGTATTCGCGTCCCTCGTTGCCCAGCCAGAACCACACATCGCGCATCTGGCCCGTAGCGCCGAGATAAATACCGACCAAGCCACCGGCTCCGACAATAAGCAAAGCAGCCCAGAGCACATCAACGAGCCAGGGAATTCTCAAATCTTTTTTAGCTACCAGCGGCGCAATGAATAAACCACCAACCAACCAGCCAATGGTCACCCAGATAATTGCAATGTTGATGTGCATTGCACGCATTACATTAAATGGAAGTATCTTCTGTGAAATGATGAAATTTTCACCGGGAACAGTTGCAATATGCGCCAAATATCCCCCCAGAAAAACCTGAATCACAAAAAATAGGGATACTACTGGAAGATACTTCAACAGTTTGGTTTGCGATGGAAATAGTTTGGTCACAGTGAGGGGAGATTCCAATTCTGCTGTGTTCTCTTTTTTGATGAGATATTCATAGAGGACATAGAAAACCACAATGGTCAAAGTCCACAACAAAAGTAGCTGAGCAAGTGACCAAAAAATATTATTCCAATTGGAATTTTGGTCAACTAACGGCTCCGCAGGCCAATCATTTGACCAGGTACGGTCGGTTCCGGTACGATTGGAAGAGGCGACCAGTTGTGTCCAGTCCACAAAAGCAGCAATTTTTTCTGCTTCATCAGGCTGGATGACGCCGCCGGTGAACCCATAATCAGGATTTCCGTTAACGAGAAAATCCTTTAAATATGCGACATTAGCTTTGTATGCCTGCGCTGATCCTTTTGTATAAACAACGGTTCCGTCTGTAAGATGAGTTTTCTCCCGAAAATCGATTTTGACTCGTGCTTTGACAGCTCCCAACTGTTCAGGCGTAAGCGCAGTTTTTGTAGTGTCATACATTTCCCAGGCATAATATTCATAAAGAGATTCCGCGCGTTTGTGGAAAAAAGAAGTGGAGAAATCTGGTCCCAGATAAGCTCCCATGCCCAATAAAGTGCCATAATCCATAAGATCAAACTGCTGAAAATAGGCTTTGCCCGCTACTATATCATCGTAAGTATAAAGCGTCTCTCCGTCTTCAGCTACGACGTTTTGCGGTATCGGGGGAACTTCTTTCACCATATTAGCCGAGTAATAAATAAGAATCACGACCATAAATATGGTGATGAACCAGAAAGAGGCGTATAACCCCTTTTTACTCAAAAAACGATCCAAAAATGAGTCCATAGACCCTCCTTAAAAAAAGTTAACAATTAAGTTGGACATCAATGTTGCAGCCCTTTTTTAGAATTGATATTTTTTAATTTCTATCTGAAAGTAGCATATTAATTTAAAAAATTCAAAATCTGATATTCGGATCTTCTGTTAAATCAGCCAGCGAAGTTGAGAAAAGCATTTGCTTTATCGCCTGGCGGTGTTTTATCCAAAATTTGTGCATGGAACAGGGATTGTTATCGTTGCATTCGGAAAATCCTAGGATACAACGGTCGTAATCGTCCAATCCCTCTACTACTTCAATTATCTGATACAAAAAAATTTCTGTCAATTTACCTTTTATTTGATAACCACCCTGCTTACCGAGCACGGCTTCAACAAATCCGGCAGTTGCCAATTTGCCCATGAGACGGCCTAAATATTTATAGGGAATATTCAGTCTTTGGTGTAATTGATTGACCGAAAACCGTCGGTCTTTATTATTTGCCAAAAAAACCATTACGCGTATGGCATGTTCCGTCGTTCGGGAAAACCTCATATTCTACCTTCATGTAGTATTTAATTCTGAAAATTAGATGCGCAACGTATAAAAAAGTTCCTTGATGTGTCTTTATGAAATTTTCTCGGATTTGAAAGATTACACAGCCGAAAAACAGGGCACAGACTACGGGAAACAATTTTCCGACATGCTCATCTCCGCGCTCATGGAAAACCGTCGGGGAATAAAAAAAATCAAGACAGGTTTTTTAGGCATGGGCAGCGGCAAAGAAGGCAAAACACTGCAAGACGGCACTTTCACTAACGTTTTTGAAGTGCTGGAGCGAAATCAATTGATGAACATCATTGAAGAAAAAAAATTGAGCGCTTCCGGTATGGTCGCTGATGATCAGATGATCGAATTGGGCGGCATGTTGGGGGTACAGGCACTGGTAATCGGCAATGTCAATTACTCGTACAAAGATACCGATTACAAAGAAAAGCGCAGCAAGAAAAAGAACGGCAAGAAAGTATCTTACAACGTGAACTGCAAAAAACGAAAGATCAACATTAATATCCGCGCGCGCATCATTAACGCAGAGACGGGGCAAATTATCGGTTCCACAAAAGCTTCCCGCTCTCTTGACAAAAATCATTGTGACGGTGACTGGGGCACATTGCCCTCAGTGGACGAATTGGTAGATCAGGGACTAAAGGAACTATTACCCAACATTGCGGACTATTTTGCTCCTCACTATGAGTTGCGCAGTTTGGAATTGGAAAAAATAGGGGCTAAAAAATACAAAAAAAAGGCAGAAAAGGCAGCAAAATTAGCCGAAGATTTAAAGATAAATGAAGCATACTTCATTTATGATGCGATTTATCAAGATGACCCATACAATCCCAAAGTGCTTTACAATCTCGGCATCATGCATGAGATCGTGGGAAATTTTGACGAGGCATTGCAATATTATGAAATGGCGCTACAGTTGAAGGACGAAGGGCGCTACAAAAAAGCAGTGAAACGGATGGAAAAAAGTCAGGCTTTCAAAAATGCGCTGGCAAAAATGGGAATTGAAATTCGCAAGCACGAATTTATCCTTTCCGAAGAAAAAAAGTTGCAATCTATTGCCAAACGCGTAGAGGTCAAGGGAGAACGCGACAAACGCTATCCCATTTTTCAGCAGCCAGATTCGAATTCAGAAGTCATTGCCAAAGTTCCCGGTGGTGTTACCTTCCCGATTATCAAAAAAATGAAAGACTGGTATTTGATTCAACTATTGGGCAACAAACAGGGCTACATCCATAAATCTAAAATCAATCTGAAAGATTGAGTTTTCAAGCCTTGCGACGGTTTGAAGCCTTCGCAAGGTTTTCTCCCAACTGACTGAATCAACTGAATGGTTCAAAATTTGATATGAAAATCCATAAGATTATTCTCCTGCTGCCAATACTCATCTTGCTCAATTGTTCCCAAGACGATTCCTCAACGATAAAATTCACTCATATTTACGATCCGCTGGCGGGACCTCAGGGAAAAATGAATGTCGATTGGATCGACCAGCGCGTACAGATATTCCGGCAAAAATTCCCCGGATTTTCCGTCGAGTTGGAACAAGCAAAATGGGACCAAATCGACACCAAATCCATGTCCGATTTTCGTGCCGGGATCAGGCATGACGTACTGCTCACATCGCCACAAATCTTACCCAAACATGCGCTGGTCGGCGACTTGCTTGATCTGTCGCCATTCTTGAGTTGGACACCCAAAAAAATCGTTGAATTTTCATGGAGTCCGGTGTGGCAAGCGTGCGTTTATAACGGTGAAATTTTAGGGGTACCCATGGGCGCGCACACCCGGCTATGCATTTACAATAAAGAAATGTTTCGCCAGGCAGGTCTTGATCCGGAAAAACCGCCACAAAATTTGGAAGAATTAATCTCCGCCGCTCAAAAACTCACTCGTGACATCAACGGAGATGGCAAAACCGACATCTGGGGATTAGGCATCTATTTCGGTCCTTCACGGGCAACAATCGAACTCGCCTTTGCGCCCATTCTCTGGCATTTTGGCGGGAAACTTTGGGACGAAAAAACCAAGCGCGCAGTTTTCTCCTCTGCAGCGGGAATAAAAACGATAAATTTTTTGCGCGATTTGATTTACAAATATCGCGTCACGCCGCCTTGGGTGTTGAGCGGCGCTTACGACGATATCGTTTTGCGCGGTTTTTTGAATGAAAAATTTGCCATTGCCTGGGGTTGGGGCAGTTACTGGATTCAACCACTTGAACAAAAAGGCTGGCTGAAAAACTGTTTTCCGCCTCATCCGGACGCAGAAATGACCAGAGCCGGCATATTTCTGACACCGACAAATCCTAAAGCGCAATTCACAAACGCCTGGACTATCTCCGTTCATTCGCTGTCAAAAAAGCCGGAAATTAGCGTTGAACTGTTGAAAGAATTCGTAGAGCCACAGGCATTAAAAAACTTTCCGGATGCCGGATTGCCCGGGACATTATCAAATTGGCAAGAGCCTGATTTTCAATCTGATTTCTATCGCATCTGGTTTCAGGCGATTAAATTTGGCCGTTCCATGCCAAGGACTGCGCATTACGAAGAATTAGCAAGCGCTATCGCCGCTGCGCTGCAGGAAATTCTGGTCAAAAATGCTGATCCAGAAAAAACGCTGAAAAAATTCCAGCGGGCGTATAACATTCGCTATGCCGGGGAGTAGATTGGGACACGGATGCACGTGAATGAAACAGACGCCCCCAGATTTTTCTCTGATTTCTCTGTGGTTCCGTGGCTAACCATTCTCAAACATTCGCAACTAACGTGAAACGCAAAATATGATCAAAAACAAACACCAGGAACAAGCTCAAGCCTACGCCATGCTCAGCCCCATGCTGCTGTTGTTGGCGATTTTTCTCATCTCGCCGATGGTGACTGGATTGATAATGAGTCTGTACAAGACCAGTCTCTCCGGAATCACAACATTCGTGGGCTTGCGAAATTTCAAACTATTGCTCACTGAAGAACGTTTTTTGACCAATTTGAGACTTACGATAATTTACGTCATCGGCAATATTTCCATTTCGCTGCCGTTGGCGTATGTGCTGGCAATGCTCATCACGAAAAAGTTACGCGGAGCGACACTGCTGCGCGGAATTTTTCTCCTGCCCTGGGTCGTGGCGCCAATTGTGAGCACAGTTCTTTTCCGTTCGCTGGTCGATCCGGCGTTCGGACCTTTGAGCCTGCTGTTGGAAAAAATTTCCGGAAAACAAATCGTCATGTTAGCCGATCCATTCTGGGCGATGGGAACAATTATTTTTCACAGCGTCTGGCGTTCCCTGCCGTTCATGGCCCTGTTTTTAGCGTCAGGTATGACGATGATTCCCAGAGAAACCTACGAAGCAGCCAGAGTGGACGGCGCCGGCCGCTGGAAGCAATTTACTTCCATCACTTTCCCGCTGACAAGAATACACTTGATAATCATTTTGCTGACGATTTCGTTGTGGACAATGCAAGACGCGGAAACAATTTACGCCATGACCGAAGGCGGACCCGGCTACAGCACTGAAGTGATTGCCGTGAGAATGTTCAAGGAGTCGTTCATAAATTTTAACTTGAACAACGGCGCTGCCATGGGAATTTTATTGCTTCTCTTGGGCGCGACTTTTATGTTTATTTACACACGAATTTCAGAAAAAGATTGAAACCGAAGCCAGGCGTCTGCAAGATGTATGACTTCATGGAAATTTGCCATGAAAAAACAGATACTCGAAAGAATCTTAATCAAAATACTTTATTTCTTTTTCTTCCTTTTCGTCATTTTCCCATTTCTCTGGGGATTTCGGACTTCGCTGGCGGAGAGATTTGAAACCGCGCTGATTCCCACGCGTTTCACTCTTATGCATTACAAAATTTTATTCGCTCGGCCTGAGTTTTTGATCTATCTGAAAAACAGCGCAGTAATTTCACTGCTCACAATTTTCGCCACGCTCATCATCGCTCTGTTGAGTGGCTATGCGCTGGCTCGATTGAAATTTAGCGGACAAAAATTAAGCGGGCTTTTGCTCATTTTACCCTTGCTGCCTCCGGTTGCCATTCTTGTGCCGCTGGTCTCTTATTTTCAGAAATTGGGGCTGTACAATTCAATCGGCGCAATTGTCGTGGCAAATGTGGTTTTCAATTTGCCGCTGTCCGTGTGGATGATGCGTAATTTTATTCGCGGCTGTCCGGTTGCACTCGAAGAAGCGGCTCTGATTGACGGCTGTTCGCGTATTTCAGCGTTGTTTCGTATTATCGTTCCTGCTGTGGGGCCCGGGATTGTCGCCGTGGCAGTGTTCGTATTTATCAACACCTGGAATAATTTTCTCTACGCATTTGCCCTGACAAGCTCGCAATCCTTGCGCGTGCTGCCGCAAGGAATTCTTTCTTTTCTGGGAAACTGGGGCACTTACTGGGGCGGACTCACTGCCGCCGGAATTTTGGTCATGATTCCGCCGGTCATCTTTTTTCTGATTTTTCAAAAATGGTTCATCGCCGGAATTTTTGGGCAGCAATTGAAATAAAAATGGCGCAACCGATGCAGCGAACCGGTGATGATGCAAATTTTCTGGCACTTGAAATTTACATTATTTAGGAGAATTCATGTTAAAAAATTCAATAAAAATATTGCTCGTCGCAATTTTGTGGACATCTCTTTTCCCGAATAATTTAAAATCTCAAAGCCCATCGGATTCTTTGCTCTTACGCGCTCAAAAATACCTTTCCGAAAAAAATTATGATTCGGCAAAAATCTGTTTTCAAAAAATTTTGAAAAAGAATAAAAGTTCGATGAAGGCGCTTGAGGGATTGGGGAAAATTTATTTGAAACAAGAAAATTGGGGCGAAGCAAAAAATGTTTACAAAAAATTGCAAAAAATCGAGACGAATCCCATTGCTTCGCATTATTCCTTAGGTATTTGCTATCGAGAGACTGGCAAGTTCAAAGCTTTGATTCTGCGGCGGCTTGACTGGAAAAAGTCCAAATCCTATTTTGAATCTGTATTAGCGCAGGATTCATTATTTAAAGATGTGCTTTTCCAATATGCTAAATTAATGCGCTACCGGAAAAATTACGAAGAAGCGATTCGATTATGTCGCGAGCAAATTCGCCTGAAACCAGAACTCACCGAACCGCAGGTAAAGCTTTTTCGCATGTACCGCTACTTTGTCACTCACAATTCTGAAAAAAAAGTATTGAAATACCTCACAAATTTTTCTCAGCCGGAAGCGAAATTTGGTATCGCTGAAAAATTTCGCAGGGATGGAAAATTTGCTGCTGCCGATTCAATTTATCAATTTTTACTCAAAAATCCCGATGGAATGTGGCTTCAACCGGTTTATCTGGCCTTGGCACGGATTTATTATCACCAAGGGAAGAGTGAAGAAGCCCAGTCATTCTACTGGCGAGCTATCGACGAAATTGAAAATGATATTCAGGCCGATCTTGTTTTTGAGGACATCAAATACATTGTCACTGACGAGGAACTGCATCGGTATCAAAGCTTGAAATCAGCCAAAGAAAAAATTGACTTTTTCCGCACTTTTTGGAACCGCCGCGATCCAATGCCGGGGACAGAAATAAATGCCAGGCTGGCAGAGCACTATCGGCGAATAAATTATTCAGAAAAAAATTATGAATACGATGGCTTCCGTACTTGGTTCAACAATCCGGATCAGTTAGGCTATTTCAACTTTAATCAGGCTTATGATTTGAATCACGAATTTCACGACAAAGGTTTAATTTACATTCGCCTGGGCGAAGCGGACGAATGGGCGCGCACCGCGGGCATGAACGTACCCACCAATGAATCGTGGCTCTATTATCAGCGTGGGAATGTGCCTAAAATGATGTTTCATTTCTTCACTTACAATTCTCCCAATGCTTGGCGCTTCAGCCCGGTAATCGAAAATCCGGCGATTTTGGAAGATCGGGCTTCCTGGGATGGAATTTATTTTCGCATGTTACGGGCAAATCCATTGGAACGGCTGGCAGTCAAAAATCAAATGGCAATGGCAAGCAAAAAATCGGTCTCTGTGGGTACTTCCATTGACCGCCACACGTGGAGGAAGAAAATTTTACCGTTGCACGTGCCGTTTTCCATCAGCAGTTTTCGCTCGTCTTCAGAAAAAACAAGGCTGGAAATTGATTATGCTGTTTCTCTTGAGCCTTTGCGCAAAATTTTCCGGGAAGAAAATTCGATGGACATTGATGTGGGGATTACGATTTTTGACCGGGATTGGCATCAAATTTCTCAATATAAATTTGTCCCCCAAATAACCATGAGCAAAAATAATTTTTCCGTTGATCTGTTTTCAGCGGAGGTGATTCCCGGCTCCTATCACGTGGCAATGTATCTCAAGCCTGCAAAAGGCAATTATCTCGGCGGCTGGAAGATTCCTGTATCAGCAAAAGATTTTTCAAGCCCAGCCTTAGCGATGAGCGACATCTTGTTTGCCGAGAGGATAAAACCAGCACGTGGTAAAAGCAAATTCAATCGCGGCGAACTATTCGTGCTGCCCAATCCACTCAAACAATTTTTTCGAAAAAAGCCGATGTTCATCTATTTTGAGTTGTACAATTTGAAAAAAGATGATAAAAATGTCGCACATTTTGAAATCGAATATTCTCTGGAACAGTTGAGCGGAGAAAAGAAAAAAATTGGAAATCTCTTCGGACTGCTAAAAAAAGGAAAATCACGCATCAGCACGACAATGACAAGAGAATCTCTTCAGTGTGATTCGCAGGAATACCTTGCAATTGATGTCAGTCATCTGCAAAAAGGACAATATCGATTGAAAGTGGCAATTATTGATAAGAATTCCGGTGAGCAGACCTCATCCTCTGGTACATTGGTAATTGTAGATTAGGGGAAAAGTGCTCCACTTTTAAAATGGAGCACAATTTCCAGAAAGGTAGCCAATCCCATATCAAAAAAGAAAAACATTATTCTTCTTTCGGTACCAACGAAACGCATTTTTCCCATGATTTAAGCAGCCACCCGTCAGAATAATCCGTAATGAGCCGCAAGGCATCCGCTCGGTCTTTCTTGAATATCATTTCCATTTTCTTTTCAAATCCCGGCTGCATCTCAAATTCTGATTTTTCAAAATCTCCCCAAATCTTTTGTACAGCGTAAATCCGATTTTGATAATCCTGATCCACCCAATCTGCCAATTTCCAATGCGCCCAAAATCCATGATCATCTCTTTTTTCATAATAATAATCAGGTGGACTAAAATGTTTTTCCAGTGAAGTTTCCCAATCATCATAGGAAAAGCCGTCCGGAATTTTCTGTGTGCCCAGATAAAGAGGGACAAAACCATGCGAATCCGGTCGTCGTAACGCCATCCAGAGAACGCACCCCAGCTCTTTAGGCATCCAATCACGCAATTGGGCGACAAAACTGTACTGGGTCGAATTGGCGCAGATTGTTGATCTGTTGAGTAGGTAAGGGTTGCCCAACTTGTAGTGATCCGTATTGTCCAGTTCCGTGCCTTCGTAGTGATCCCGTAAAACACGCATCAAATCCTGGGGCGCCAATTTCTTCTTCGGTTTGACAGAAAAGGAAAAGTCATCATTCAGGTTGAACGGCAATCCGCTCACAAGGCACACACCGCGCCACATGCGATGGATATTTCCCGGATGCTTCAAGCTTCCTGGATTCGAATATACTTTGGCAAAATGAAATTTCCCGTCGCGCTGAGGATCGTACCAGCCGCGTTGTATTGCGTAATCAATTAAATCCGCTGAACCGAGATAATTGGTAGTATCGGACAAGTCCACTTCTCCGATGGTGTAATAATTTGGAAGTACAGCGACTTCATCATCCGGTACACGTTTGGCGACCCAGTGCTTGCCATGCACTGCAGAAAACATCCACCCCTCTTTTGCATCGGCGATGACGTAAGTGCGTCCCGAAGAAGCATAGCCATATTTTTCCACTAAATTTCCGGCAATGTGCACAGCCTCGCGCGCCGAATGTGCCTGTTCCGCCATAGCCCGACGCAGCCAGTAAATGATGCCCCCGTCTGTCAGCTCCGGTTTATCTTCCCGCGAAGGACAGGCATCAGAAGCGATAACCACGCCAAATTCATTGAAATAGCCATCACCAAAATTCATCTTTGGCATTTGAAACCAAAAGTAAGCGTTCGTTTCTTCCGGTCTGGGCAATTCGCCGCCATTTTTCATGGTTATGGCTTTCCCGGCATCGTTAGTCTGCCTGGGGACACGGTACAAATTCACAATCTGTAAACCACCATCGTCTTCATTGTGAGCAAATAATACCGCCCCATCGACGGAAGCATTTTTTCCCACTAATATTGAAAAACAATCGAGTCCCTGGTCTTTTTCTCCGGCGATCAATTCAAATTAACAAAAAATATTGAAAATATCAATGTTTTTTTAGTGTGCGCTATTTACCTGAACTGCAAGCTGATGAAGGAAAGCCGAAATTCATTTAATCTGGATTTCCACTAAAAATCATGTTGATTATTTCGATACATAAAGCAATATCAAATGGTCATCACCAATCAATAATCTGAAAAATATTTTGAACGAAACAATGACTCTGTTCATACAGATGGGCAAATTGTCTTTTAGTATCCCGCGCCTTCAGCGCTTAATTTTTTGTGGTGTGTCTCTTAAACCGAGGGCGTTGCCCTCAGCTAATTTATTTTACGCCGTTGGCGTAAGCCCTGAAAGGGCGTTATACATCAGCATGGGGCAACACCCCATGAATCAGAGAAAAAAA
>NATN01000089.1 GCA_002085355.1 Candidatus Zhuqueibacterota bacterium 4484_87
TTTCGACAAAAGAAAATTGAAGAAGCTTTTCAGGGAAAAATGCAAAATTAAAGGAATTCAATTCAGCGGCATTGGTGAAATGTTTCCTGAAAATATTGAGGATATTCTTTTTCCATATTGGAAGCAAGAACTGGGCAGATTGTTGAACCCGCTTCCAAATCTTTCAATTATACTGGATGAGTTAAAAGCAAAGCTTATGTTTCTTGAATAAACAAAGTTGTAACCTTACCCCTTTCAAAAAAAAAGTGTGCCCAAATTGTGCCTAAAAAGATACTAAAAGAGACCAATCAGTACCAAAATTTCAGATTCGTTCAGGCAAAAAAAGGGGGCTGTAACACATTCTAAAGCAAGTAATTACAACCCCTTCAACTTGTCGGGGCGACTGGATTTGAACCAGCGACCCCTTGACCCCCAGTCAAGTGCGCTAACCGGACTGCGCTACGCCCCGACTAAATGATTTACAATTTCAAAATTACTATTGGCTTTCTTCTTCTGTATCAAAAAAAAGCGGAAAAACATCTTCCTTTTTTTGAACTTCTTCTTTTGGATATTCTTGCTGTTGTTCACCCTTTTTTTCATCCAACAGATCGAGGATATCTTGCAGTTCCTGCTTAATAGAATTAAGCAAATTCTCTTTTTCCCTCTGCTGGAAAGGCATAGTGATCTGTGTTGTTCGCGATTTGCGAAGCAGTGCTAACTTCTTTTTAGTTCCTTCGATCGTGAACTTATCTTCGTACAGCAGTTTTTTGATGAGAAAGATCAACTTAATGTCATTCAGGCGATAAATTCTATTGCCTGCTCGATTTTTGGTCGGCTTGAGCTCTTCGAATTCAGTCTCCCAATACCGCAACACATGCGGTTTCACCGATGTGATTTCACTGACTTCACTGATCGAATAATAAAGTTTTTGAATCGGTTTCGGTTTCATCGCTGCCTGTTGCGTTAAGTTGTCTATATATAATAAATTTTTAGGTAAAAATCAACAGTTTTTTCAACTTTTTTGTAGTTCAAAATGAGTCATTTATACAACGGTGTATAAAGAGTAAAGAAATTATTAACAAATTTAGTAAATACCATTGAAGTTCTATTTTCTTGATCAAAAAAATATTTTTTTCCATAAAACTGAGCCATAAGAAAAACGGCTAATGATATTTTGCTTGAAGAATTCAAACTTGTTGCCAGCAAGTTTACTCTGGAATGTTCTCATAAAATCAATTAAATAAATACCAAGTCTGGGAATAGCCAGTCGAGGTTTAGTTTCTGACTGAAAATGAGAACTACCCAAGATAAAACCTTTCTCGTAACCTGCTTCAAATGCCTTTTCTAATACATTACTGTTGAAGCGGTTAAATGGATAAGAAATCGTTTTAATACCAATATTTAACTCTTTTTCAAGAATCTCTTTTGATCCCTTCAACTCCCCGTACAATTCAGTTGTCGTTAAAGAGGTCAAGTCTCGGTGAGAAATTGAGTGGGAGCCAACAGTCCAGCCATTTGCAACTAATTCTTTGATTTGCAACCAGTCCATTTGGGAGGAATGTCTCCCGACAGGATTTACGTCCCACATGTCTTTCTTTCCCACAAAATCAGTGATCACAAAAAGTGTTCCGGTAAAACCAAATTTTTGCATAATTGGAAAGGCATTCTCATAAACCGAAACATCCGCGTCATCGAATGTGAGGACGACTTTTTTTCTATAAGCATGCTCCGCAATGCCGCCAGACAGAAAATCATTTACAGAAACGGTACGAAAGCCGTTTTCATGCAAATAATGCATTTGACGATAAAAAAATCGGACGGGGACATTGTTTATTCCCCATCCGATTTTATTAGTAATTTTATGGTACGCTAAAATTGGGATATTTCTCAAAAATAAAGTCATATCCATCAATTATTTCATCAAATCTGCCAGATCGGTATAATCCATACCAAAAGCTTCGGCCACTGGCTCGTAAGTTACCTTTCCTTCAATCACATTTACGCCAAGCGCAATTTCTTTATTTGATTTGATCGCATCTCGATAGCCTTTATTGGCTATTTCAACTGCATACGGTAGGGTAACATTTGTCAAAGCTACTGTTGATGTGCGCGGTACTGCACCGGGCATATTTGCTACGCCGTAATGAATTACGCCGTCAACTTCATAAGTTGGCTCGGCATGAGTCGTCGGATGAATAGTTTCCACACATCCGCCCTGATCAACAGCCACGTCCACGATGACAGAGCCTTTTTTCATTAATTTCAGCATATCACGGGTAATCAGATGTGGTGCTTTAGCGCCAGGAATGAGAACGGCGCCAACGACCAAATCAGCATCTGCTATTTGCTGCCGAATTGTTTCAGGCGAAGACATCAGTGTAGTGACATTTGCCGGCAAAACATGGTCCAGGAAACGCAATCTGTCGATGTTAATGTCCAAAACAACGACATTAGCGCCTAATCCGGCTGCCATCTGCGCAGCATTTGTTCCCACAATTCCACCGCCAATAATCACAACTTTAGCGGGGGCAACACCAGTAACGCCACCTAATAGTAATCCTTCTCCGCCAAAAGTTTTTTCCAGACAACGTGCGCCTGCCTGAATAGCCAGACGTCCTGCAACCTCACTCATTGGATTCAATAAAGGCAAACTTCCGTCTTCTTTCTCAATTGTCTCGTAAGCGATCGCAATACTCTTTGTCTTCATAATTCCTTCAGTCAATTCACGCGATGCTGCAAAATGAAAATAGGTGAACAAAATTTGTCCTTCTTTGATCATTTCAATCTCAGGCGCCAACGGCTCCTTGACTTTCATAATCATTTCTGCTTTTTCAAATACCTCTTTGGCAGTATCCAAAATCTTTGCGCCAGCCTTCTCATACATTTCGTCAGTAAAACCACTACCTACACCCGCGCTTTTTTGCACATACACAACATGTCCATGATGCGTCAGAATCTCTGCACCAGAAGGTTGAAGAGCAACACGATTCTCATTTGCCTTAATTTCCTTCGGAACACCAATAATCATAGCATCCTCCTACCTTAAACATTTGTTATTATTTGGGGCATTATTTTTTATCAGGCCGATCTAACAAAACTTTTCGGCTCAAGTCTAACTTTCCCTGGTCATCAATCTTCATCAATTTCACTTTCACTTCATCGCCGACTTTGAGTACATCTTCTACACGATTAATCCGTTGATTATCAATTTGAGATATGTGCAGCAAACCTTCTTTTCCTGGCAAAATTTCGATGAAGGCGCCAAAGTTGGTGATCTTTTTAACCTTACCATTATAAATTTGTCCGACTTCAGGTTTCTTTACCAACTCTTCGATCATCTTTCTGGCAAGTTCACCTTTCTCCGGATCAACAGAGGCGATAGTTACAATGCCTTCGTCGTTGATGTCAATAGCTGTGTCTGTTCTGTCAATAATTTCACGAATCGTCTTCCCACCGGGACCTATGATCATGCCGATCACGTCTGTATCAACTTTCATTGTGAAAATTCTCGGCGCGTAAGCAGAAAGTTCAGCGCGCGGGCTGCTGAGAGTTTCATTCATTATTTTCAGAATATGAAGTCTCCCCTGTCGCGCTTGTTCCAGCGCTTCGCGCAAAATTTCCAGTGAAATTCCCTTGATCTTAATATCCATCTGAAAGGCGTTGATGCCTTCGGTGGTACCGGCAACTTTAAAATCCATATCGCCAAGATGATCTTCATCGCCCAAAATATCACTGAGAACAATATATTTGTCATTTTCTTTGATCAGTCCCATGGCGATTCCGGCTACCGCGTCTTTGATGGGAACTCCAGCATCCATCAGAGACAGCGAGCCGGCACACACAGTTGCCATTGAAGAAGAACCATTGGATTCCAAGATGTCAGATACAATGCGAATCGTGTATGGAAAGAGCGCTTCGTTGGGAATGATGTTTTTTAGTGCGCGCTCTGCCAGATTCCCGTGACCGATTTCACGACGGCTTGTGCCGCGGATTGGTCTGACTTCACCGACACAGAAAGGCGGAAAATTGTAATGCAGCATATAGCTTTTCCAGAATTCGCCTTCCAACTCATCCATTTTTTGTTCATCCATTTTTGTGCCCAGCGTAGTCACTGCAAGCGCCTGGGTTTGGCCGCGTGTAAACAGAGCGGAACCGTGAGTTCGGGGCAATACTCCTACTTCGCAGGTGATGGGGCGAATTTCCTGAGGATTTCTGCCATCTAATCTCAGATTATCTTCCAGAGCCATCTTGCGCACAAGCTCTTTCTCTTTCTCCGACACTTCTGCCTTAACGACCGGTTCAATTTCCATCTCGGGAAATTCTTCTGTCAACTGGGCAACCGCATCGTCCACTGCTGCTGTCAATGCTTCTTTTCTTTCAGATTTTTCTGTAATTCGGACAGCATCGGCAATCTTCGCATCGATCAATTCATGAATTCGCTTTACTAATGTTTCGTCAATTTCCGGCGCGGGAACTTCCATTTTTTCCCTACCGCATTCCTGCACCAGTTCTTTTTGCAAAGCCACCAGCTTTTTAATCTGCTCGTGACCAAATTCGAGCGCAGCGACCATTTCTTCTTCTGATATTTCTTTTGATTCGCCTTCGACCATGATGATTGAGTCTGAATTGCCGGCAATAATAAGTTCCATATCGCTCTCTTCCAGGTCAAAATAGGTAGGATTTACAATAAATTCCCCATTCACTCTGCCGATGCGGACGGCAGCAAGTGGGCCGTCAAAAGGAATGTCTGATATGGAAAGCGCTGCAGAAGCACCAATGACGCCCAAGACATCCGGATCGTTCTCTTTGTCTGCAGAAAGTACAAGCACTATGACCTGCACTTCATTTTTAAAATTGTCCGGGAACATAGGTCTGATGGGGCGGTCAATTAAACGAGCGCTTAAAATTTCATTTTCGCTCGGTCTTCCCTCACGTTTGAAAAAGCCACCGGGAATTTTTCCCGCAGCGTATGCTTTCTCGCGATACTCAACGCTCAAAGGAAAGAAATCAAGACCTTCCAGCGGTTTTTTTGAGGCTGTGGCTGTTGCCAGAATCACAGTTTCACCATATTGAACTACAACAGCACCATTTGCTTGTTTCGCCATTTTTCCGGTTTCGATGGATAACGTACTGTGACCAAATGGCATTTCTTTTCGATAAATCATTTTTTAACTCCAATTTATACTTCTTTAGTTGACATCATTGGAAAAAGATGCTTGTTTCTAATTTATTTAAAAATCTATTACTGACTTATTTATAATTTCACTTGTGTGCAAAATACCCAAAAGGCAATTGAGCACCTAAAGTAAATCGGTTTATCATTCCAAAAAGACGCCCTTTTTTGTTATAACTAACCACGCCAAAATTCATGCTATCCGCTGCATTTGAGCAACATGTAGCTTTTTGCGTCACAGGAATTTTATTGAAAAATTTCTCTTTTGAAGAAGAACTCTTTTTTAAAAGATGAGCGTTTTGAAATTGTCTGCTTGCGGAAAATAAATAAGCTTTTAAAACCGATGAATCAGAGGGGTGATTTTTTTTTAGGGCAATAAAATCTTGTTGCACGGGATAAAAATTATTCCTGAATTCAATCGCCGTGTTCTCATTGTCATTCACATAAAAGCCATGCGTGGTCTGCAAATTTGAAGAGAAATCTGCAGACCCGCCTGGACGCTTAAATTCCGGTGAATTGGTTGCTTTATTTTTTTCGCCTGTACCACAGCGCCCGCCTGATTCTCGTCTTGGCAAGTAATGACGGGTCAAATTAATATTCTTTAACAACGATGTTCATCTCCTCGTCGGATCAAACTATCGAATAACACTCTTCGTATTCTGTCAAAATTACTTTTAACGGCGAATACCCAACTCTTTAATTAACTTCCTGTAACCCTCTAAATCTTTGCGCATGAGGTAGTTCAACAAACGACGACGCTGACCGACCAACATCAATAATCCTCGCCGTGAATGATGATCTTTGGGAGCTTTTTTCAGATGTCCTGAAATCTGCGCAATCCGTTCACTCAATAAAGCAATTTGCACTCGAGTGTTACCGGTATCTTTTTCACTTTCGCCGAATTTTTTAATGATTTCAGATTTCTTCTCACTTGTCAACGGCATAGTACTCTCCTATAAATACAATCCTAAAAACTGTTATTGAGAATTTCTAATGAATTTATTTTATCTTTTTCAATTTGTTCAATTAATTTTTCTATTGATTCAAATTTTTGGTCATCGCGAATTTTTTTGACAAATTCCAGGGCCAGAGTTTCACCATAAAGCTCTCCCTGAAAATTAAACAAATGAGCTTCGATGACTGTCCCTGAATAGGAAAATGTCGGTTTGCTGCCAATGTAAATCACCGCCTTGTAAATTTTGTCCCTTAAGCTAACAAATCCCGCATAAATTCCGGACGGCGGCACTAATTTATCGGGCGACTGCGGTTCCACATTTGCAGTCGGAATGCGAAATTGACGACCTCTACCCTCTCCTGTGATGACATTTCCAGTCAGTTTGTACCGACGGCCCAGAAACCGGTTTGCTTTTTCCAAATTTCCATCGGAAATCAGCTTTCTTATTTTTGTGCTGCTGATAATTGAACCCTCATCCTCAAAAGGCGGCATTCGCTTTACTGAAAAATCATATTTTTCAGCGAGGCGGGATAAAATCTCAATATTCCCCTGTCGATCCCGTCCGAAAGCATGATCATAGCCCACAATAATTTCAGAAAAACCGATTTTTTTAAGTAAAATACTTTCAATGAACTGCTGTGAAGACAATCGGGATAATTCTGCAGTAAATGGCAGCACAATGAGCCGGTCAATTTTTGTTTGCTGAAAGATGCCAATTTTCTCATCTAAAGTCGTCAGCAATTTCAATTCCGGTTTCCGCTCTGGCTTCAATACAAATTGCGGATGCGGCTCAAAAGTGACTACCGTTGCGCACAGATTTTTTTTCTCTGCTTCATCGCATAGTTTCTTCAGAATTGTCTGGTGACCGCGATGAACGCCATCAAAAGTACCGATTGTAATGACACAATTTTGTCGATCAATCTGATCAAGATCATTATATATTTTCATGCGAGCAATACATATTCAACAGAATTATTCATCAAATCCCGAAAACAAATCGGGCAATTTTTCCAATTTCAAAGATTCTTCAACAGCGTAAGGTCCGACCCGCGTTCTGGTCAGAGATTTCAAAAAGCCGCCGCAGCCAATTGCGTCACCAATATCTCGCGCAAGACTACGGATGTAAGTTCCTTTGGAACAATTCACTTCGATTTTCAAAAAAGGGTTTGAAAATTGCAAAATTTTAAGCTCATAAATATTCACACGATGCGGTTTTCTTTCAATTTCCACACCTTTGCGAGCCAACTTGTACAAACGTTTTCCGTTGACCTTTTTCGCTGAAAACATCGGCGGAATCTGATCGATTTCACCTATAAATCTCTGAATTACAGATTCCACGTCGGACAGGGTCAATTCGGGGACATCATTTTGTTCAATTATCTCTCCGGTAACGTCGTCAGTGTTCGTTCTTTTGCCCAATTCGATAACTCCGGTGTACCACTTGGGCAGGTCCATGAACTCTGCTGATTTCTTTGTTGCTTTCCCTGTTAAAATCAGCAACACGCCGCTGGCGAAGGGATCGAGCGTCCCGGCATGTCCTACTTTTGTTTTTGTCAAATAACGAACGCGTTTTACCGCAAAAAAAGAAGTTTTACCTTCTGGTTTAAAAATATTGAGAATTGCACCGGCAGAAAAATCATACGGCGCACCTAACCATTCCATTCAGTCTTCTTCTTTTAATTTTTCCAACAATGAATCGATGCGATTAGCCTCATCAAAAACATTGTCATAAAAAAATTTCAATTCCGGAACGTAACGTAAATTTGTCATCTTTCCTAATTCAAGACGCAAAAAATTAGTCACCTTCACCAGCGCCATATCGATGTCAGCAAGCTCATTTTCATGTTGCAATGTACGGTAGTAAATGCGAGCATGCTTGAGGTCGTCGGATACTTTCACATAAGTGATGAGCACAGACTTCACTAGCGAATCCCGCACACGAGTCGCAATTATACCGCTGATATCTCTTTTCAATAATTCCGCTATTCGAAGCGATCGTTTTACTTTCATCTTAAAAAATCTCTATATTAAAATCAACAACTTCCACGCGATAGTCATTTTCTATAAAATTTACAATTTTATTAAGAACGCTACTCGCCATTTTCTGATCATTGGAAACTGTTGAAATTCCTAAAGTCGTACGTTGCCATTTTTCATTATTTGCAACTTCGGCAATGGAAGCATTAAATTTGTTGCGCACCTTGGTCTTAATGCTCTTGAGAACAAAGCGCTTTGATTTCAAAGACCCGCTCTCCGGGATAAACAATTCTATTTGTCCGACGCCGATAAACATTTTATTATCTAATTTGAGACTAAAGTTCGTTTCACTTCTTTGAGATCATAAGTCTCTAAAACGTCACCGACCTTGACATCATCGAAATTTTCCAAGCCAATGCCGCACTCAAAACCGGTGGCTACTTCTTTCGCGTCGTCTTTAAAGCGTTTCAGAGAAGTTATTTTCCCCTCGTAAAGTAATTTAT
>NATN01000007.1 GCA_002085355.1 Candidatus Zhuqueibacterota bacterium 4484_87
CTTCCAGCAAATCTTCCAATTTATTTTGCAACTCCTTTTGTGTCATTTCCAGAATTTCATCTATCTTCATGCTTACGCTCCAACATCTGTTCGCGTCACAAACTTCGTCTTTATTGGTAATTTATGAGAAGCCAAACGAATTGCCTCCCGCGCTGTTTCTTCAGGAACGCCCTCAATTTCAAATAAAATTCTGCCGGGTTTTACGACAGCTACCCAAAATTCCGGGGCGCCTTTGCCTTTTCCCATTCGGGTTTCGGCTGGTTTTTTAGTAACCGGCTTATCAGGAAAGATGCGGATCCATACACGGCCACCACGCTTGATGTAACGGTTTATCGCCACACGAGCTGCTTCAATCTGCCTGCTGGTAATCCACGCCGGTTCCAAAGCTTTCAAACCAAACTCACCAAAAGCAACAGTGGCGCCACGCTGGGCTTTGCCCTTCATTCTGCCACGCTGTTGTTTCCTGTATTTTGTCCGTTTCGGCATTAACATGATTGTATTTCCTCAGCCTCTATTCATTTACTCTAATTTATGAACTTTTCACCAAGACACAGCCACACTTTCACGCCGATGATTCCATACGTTGTCTTGGCAACCGTATAGGCGTAATCGATATCCGCACGTAATGTATGAAGCGGGATTCGGCCTTCTTTGTACTGCTCGGTTCGAGCCATTTCTGCTCCGCCCAATCGACCGGCACAGGCAATTTTGATTCCCTCTGCTCCCATGCGCATCGATGACATGATCGCCTTTTTCATGGCGCGTCGGAAACTAATTTTTGACTCCAACTGTTTGGCAATGTTTTGCGCAACTAGAAAAGCATCCAGCTCAGGCCGCTTGATTTCTTCAATATTTATCTGCACTTCCTGATTGGTTAGTCGCTGCAACTCTACCTTCAGCTTATCAACTTCAGCACCTTTTCTGCCAATAACAATTCCCGGTCTGGCAGTATGAATCGTTAATGTGATTTTCTTGGCGGTGCGCTCAATCACAATTTTTGAAATTGCTGCATGATCGAGACGGGCACGAATATATTTGCGAAGCTTCAAATCTTCAGCAAGTTTCTCTGCAAAATTGCGCTCGTCAAACCAGTTTGAATCCCAAGTTCGATTTATTCCTAATCTCAAACCTATTGGATTTACTTTTTGTCCCAAAAGATCCTCCTAATATTTCTTACTCGCCAATCTGTGCTACTTTTATGAACACATGACTCGTTGGTTTCCGAATTTTCACCGCGCGCCCCATTGCTGCTGCGCGAAATCTCTTCAGCGCCATGCCCTGATCGACGCGGATTTCTTTGACATAAAGTTCATCCGGATCTACCTTTGAACTTCTTTCGTCGTTCAGCATATTGGCAACTGCTGAACGCAGCGTTTTCTCAATCGGCTCCGCTGCGGCTTTGGGGGTAAAATGCAAAATATTGAGCGCTTCGCTCACATTTTTTCCCCGTATCAAATCTGCCACTCGACGCAGCTTTTGAGGCGACATTCTGATATATTTTGCTAATGCTCTCGATTCCATTGATATTTCTCCGTTAGGATCGTCCTAATTTTGCTTTCGCTCAAAAATTTTATCTCACACGACTCTTTTTATCACCCTTGCCGGCATGGCCTCTGAAAGTACGGGTAATGGAAAATTCACCCAACTTATGACCAACCATATTTTCGTTGATGAAAACCGGAATGAACTTATTACCGTTGTGCACTGCAAGTGTGTGACCGACAAAATCCGGAGTAATAGTCGATCTTCTCGACCAAGTCTTAATCACCTTTTTCTGGTTTTTGTCGTTGAGCTCTTGAATTTTCTTCAATAATTTAGCGTCAATGAAAGGACCTTTTTTAATCGATCGTGCCATATTTATTTACCTACTTTTTTTTCCTTCGTTTCACAATTAGTGCATCTGAACTTTTTTTCTTTCTGGTCTTCAATCCCTTGGTGATTTTCCCCCACGGTGTACACGGATGTCGTCCGCCGGAAGATTTTCCTTCGCCGCCGCCCATGGGATGGTCGATGGGATTCATTGCAACTCCGCGCACCTTGGGTCTGCGTCCCAGCCAGCGCGATTTGCCGGCTTTTCCGATGGTAATATTTTCATGATCTAAATTGCCAACCTGCCCCAGCGTCGCTTTACACTCCAACAGCACCATGCGCACCTCACCGGAGGGCATACGCAATTGAGCGTATTTTCCTTCTTTTGCGACCAACTGTGCATACGCACCTGCGCTGCGGGCTAACTGGCCACCCTTACCGATTTTCAGTTCAATATTGTGCACCACAGAGCCCAGTGGGATATTTGCCAATTTCATGGTATTGCCCACCTGAATCTCGGTCTTTTCCGCAGAAACGATGGTGTCGCCGACCTTCAATCCGTCAGGTGATAAAATGTATCTTTTTTCGCCATCCACATAATGCAGCAATGCAATGCGCGCTGAACGGTTCGGATCATATTCGATAGCCGCCACTCTCGCCGGGATATCTATCTTATCCCGTTTGAAATCGATGATGCGGTAAGCGCGTTTATGACCGCCGCCGCGTCGCCGACTCGTCACTCGACCGCGATTATTGCGCCCGCCGGTTTTCGTCAGTTTGGTTACTAAAGAGCGTTCAGGCTTGGTTTTAGTAATCTCCTCAAACGTGGAAACCGTTTTGAACCGCAATGATGGCGTAATAGGTTTAAAATGTTTTACAGGCATTGTTTTTCTCCACAACCAATATCAAGCATTATCTCAAAAATCAAGCAGCCCCTTCAAAGAAATCAATCGCATCGCCTTCTTTAAGCGTGACGATCGCCTTTTTCCAGTCAGCACGCTTGCCGCGAGTGATACCGCGCCGCGTATTCATTTGTTTGGATTTCCCTTTGACGTTGATGATGCGCACATTTTCAACGGCAACATCAAACCGGCGCTGGACTGCATTCTTAATCTCGATTTTATTTGCTTCAGAGCTCACTTTGAACGCATACTTGCGCTGCGACTCTTGCAATTTCAGCATTTTCTCCGTTAAAATCGGATATAACAATATTTCGTAATCTCTTTTCATAGAGAGCAAACCTCTTTGATTTTCTTAATCGCACTGTCTTCAATCAAGAGAACCTGGCAATTTAATATGTCATAAGTGGACGCATTCTCTGCCTGACGGATGGTCAAGTTGGGAATATTTCGTCCTGCCAAGAGCACAGTGGGATCATGCTGTTCAGTTAAAAACAGTACTTTTTTATCATTCAAACTCAAGTTTCTCAGTACGCTGAACATTTCCCGTGTTTTCGGGTTCTCAAGCTTTACGGATTCAACGAGGACAATTCCTTCCTCTTTTGCTTTGTAAGAATAGGCAGAAATCCTCGCTAATTTTTTCATTTTCTTGGTAATCTTCATGTGAAGATCACGGGGTTGCGGCCCAAAAATACGACCTCCGCCAGCCCATAATGGCGAGCGAGTCGTTCCTGCTCGTGCTGTACCGCGCCCTTTTTGTCGCCAGGGTTTCTTGCCGCCGCCGCGAACCAATGCTCTGTTTTTCGTCGCTGCAGTTCCCTGGCGACGATTCCACAATTGTGTCCGCACGGCCATGTAAATCAAATGGTCATTGGGCTCTGCCTTAAAAATAGCTTTTGGCAATTTCACCTTTTTGCCACTCAATTCACCCGTTATCTTGTAAACATCTAATTCCATGTTCTATTTTCCGTTTATGCTTAATTTCAGATTTTTATCGCTTTTTGATAAATACATAATTCTTGATGTGACCCGGCACAGAACCTTTTACCATCAGATAGTTGTTCTCTTTGTCAACTTTGACGACTTCCAGATTCTTCACAGTCACTCTTTTCCCGCCCATTCTGCCAGCCATTTTCAGGCCTTTAATGACTCGGGAAGGATAAGAAGACTGTCCGATTGAGCCCGGGGCACGATGCCGGTCGCTCTGACCATGAGTTTTGGGACCGCCGCCAAAACCGTATCTCTTGATGGGACCCGCAAAACCGCGACCCTTGGAAATTCCGGTGACATTGACAATGTCGCCTTCATTAAAAATATCCACTGTCACCTGATCACCGAGTTTCAAAGGTTCATCAGTAACAAAAGGTCGAAATTCTTTGACAACGCGTAAAGCTTTCACTCCCGCACGCTTGAAATGCCCCAACAAGGGCTTTGTGGTAACTTTTTCGCGCTTTTCGTCGAATCCCAACTGGACGGCATCATAGCCGTGCGTTTCTTTGTTTTTAATATCTGTAACGTAGCAGGGTCCCGCTTCGATGATTGTCACGACAACTCGTTGACCGCTCTCATCAAACAGGCGGGTCATGCCTAATTTTTTTCCAATTATACCGCTCATTGTCTTCGCTCATTTTTGTAAATACGATTCTTCCTGATCTGATCGACGCTCTGAAAATTAATGGAGGTGCTGGACAAAAAATTATTTAATCCGATCACACTTTAATTTCAACATCTACACCCGCCGGTAAATCCAATTTCATAAGAGCGTCAACGGTCTTCGGATTTGAATTTAAAATGTCAATTAACCGTTTATGAATTCTCGTTTCAAATTGCTCGCGAGATTTTTTGTCCACGTGAGGTGAACGTAACACAGTGTACACGCTCCGTCTCGTCGGCAACGGGATAGGCCCAGAAATATGGGCGCCTGTCGCCTTGGCGGTTTTGATGATTTTATCAGTCGATTTGTCAACCAACCGATGATCGTATGCCTTTAAACGGATTCTGATTTTTTGTCCAGCCATTCCCAAACTCCAAAATTTTCAAATAACCTACACAATATTACCGATTATACTATTCAATGATTTGCGTTACTACGCCAGCTCCGACGGTTCTGCCACCTTCGCGAATTGCAAAACGCAATCCTTCTTCCATCGCGATCGGAGTGATCAACTCGACATCCATATTCACGTTGTCGCCAGGCATAACCATTTCTATGCCTTCAGGCAACTGAATGGAGCCAGTCACGTCGGTTGTACGGAAATAGAACTGGGGACGGTAACCGTTGAAAAACGGGGTGTGACGTCCGCCTTCTTCTTTTTTCAAAACGTAAACTTCACCTTTGAACTTGGTGTGCGGTGTAATAGAGCCAGGAGCTGCTACAACCATTCCGCGAACCAATTCATCTTTATCAACACCGCGCAACAGCAAACCGACATTGTCGCCAGCTTCGCCTTCGTCCAGCAATTTGCGGAACATTTCTACGCCAGTACAAACAGTTTTTCTCTTTGCGCCCATACCGACAATTTCCACCTCTTCGCCGACTCTGATGACTCCGCGTTCGATTCTTCCTGTTCCCACTGTACCACGACCGGTGATCGAAAATACATCTTCAACCGGCATCAGGAAGGGTTTGTCTTTGTCACGCTGCGGTGTCGGAATATATTCATCAATTGCATCCAATAATGCTTGAATGGATTCCCATTCTTCGCCAGTGAAATCACCAGAAACGCCTTTTTCCATCGCTTTGAGAGCGCTGCCTTTGATAATGGGAATATCGTCGCCCGGAAAATCGTAAGAGCTCAACAGCTCGCGAAGTTCCAGTTCGACCAATTCCAACAGTTCAGGATCATCGACCTGGTCTGTTTTATTCATGTAAACAACGATAGAAGGTACGTTCACCTGACGAGCCAACAAAATATGCTCGCGAGTCTGCGGCATAGGACCATCAGCAGCAGAAACGACCAGAATTGCACCATCCATCTGCGCCGCACCAGTGATCATATTTTTAATATAGTCAGCATGGCCCGGACAATCCACGTGAGCGTAATGACGTTTTTCAGTCTCATATTCCACGTGTGCAGTATTAATGGTTATTCCGCGCGCTTTCTCTTCAGGTGCATTATCGATTTCTTCATACTTTTTGACAGAAGCCTGACCTTTTTGAGCAAGGTACATAGTGATAGCAGCCGTCAGAGTTGTCTTTCCATGGTCAACATGCCCGATCGTACCGATGTTCACATGCGGCTTAGTTCGTTCAAATTTTTGTTTAGCCATGATTGAAAACCTCCGTGATTAATATCTCTTTTGGATCTATTTTCCTAATTGAATTGATAATTTCCCGCAAACATCTGTTCCATTCTTTCAGCCGGTAAAGGCTCATAGTGTAAAAATTGCATTGAATGGGTTGCGCGTCCTTGAGTGAGTGAGCGGAGTGTGGTAGTATACCCAAACATCTCACTCAGAGGGACAGTGGCTGTAACGACCTGTAAATGCTGTCGCGCTTCGATGTGGCTAATTTTTGCTCTTTTTGCATTGAGAAAATTGACCACTTCTCCTAAAAATTCTTCAGGTACTGTAACTTCGACTTGCATAATTGGTTCCATTAAAATGGGATTTGCATTTTTTGCTGCATCCCTGAACGCCATTGTCGCCGCTATTTTAAATGCCAATTCAGTCGAAGTTTGCTCGTCAAATGTTCCACCCACGAGACGAACGATTATGTCCGTTACCGGGTATCCCATTAAAACGCCGCCGTACATTGCCTCTTTGACGCCCTGCTCCACAGGGTAAATAAACTGCTTTGGAATTGTATCCGGCAGTACCAGATTTTCAAACTTCAGCCCTTTACCCGCTTCATTCGGCGCGACTTCCAGCGTCACTTCTGCAAACTGGTTCTTTCCGGCAATTTGTTTCAAAAATTTACCCTGACCTCTGCCAGTTGAAGTGACTGACTCTTTATAGGCTACTTGCGGCTTTCCGACATTTGCCTGAACTTTGAACTCTCTTGTCAGCCGATCGACCAGAATATCCAAATGAAGCTCGCCCATCCCGGAAATGATTGTTTGTCCGGTCTCTTCATCGATTTTCACGGTGAAGGTGGGATCCTCGTCTGCCAATTTCTGCAGCGATCCTGACAGCCGATCCTGATCCGCTTTGGTCTTGGGCTCAATCGCAATGGAAACGACCGGCTCGGGAAACTCCATCGACTCCAAAACTATCTGATGCTTGAAATCGCATAAAGTATCACCTGTGAAGGTATTTCTCAACCCGGACAAGGCGACTATTTCGCCGCTGCGCGCTTCTTTTAAATCTTCCCGTTTATTGGAAGACATTTTCAAAATTCGACCGATTCGCTCATGCTTCTGAGTATTCGCATTATAAATCCCCTGACCAAGCTTAAGAACACCGGAATAAACCCGCGTATAAATGAGCCGGTCAACATAAGGGTCCGCTGCTACCTTAAAAGCCAGCGCACATGCGAACTCTTCATCATTCGCTTTTCTCACTTCCGCCCGCTTTGTTTTCGGATTCACACCTTCTATCGGCGGAATATCCAGGGGCGAGGGCAAGAAATTTACAATCGCGTCCAAAAGAGGCTGAATGCCTTTATTCTTCAGCGCAGAACCACAAAGAACAGGTGTTACACTTACGTTTAATGTCGCTTTTCTGATCGCATTAATTATTTGATCAGCATCTATCTCATTACCTTCAAGGTAATTTTCCAAAATAGTATCTTCAAATTCCGAAAGCGTCTCTATAAGCTGCTCTCGGTAATGATCCGCTTGTTCCCGATATTCGTCCGGGATGGGCAAAGATTCAAACTCTGCACCAAGCGTCTCATCTTTGAAGTATAAAAACTTCATATCGACTAAATCAATAACGCCGCGGAACTGGTCTTCCCCGCCCGCCGGTATTTGTATTATCAGCGGGTTTGATCCAAGACGATTCTTTATCATTTCCACAACATTGAAAAAATCAGCGCCAATACGGTCTAATTTATTCACAAAAGAAATTCGCGGGATATGATAATGATCCGCCTGTCGCCAGACCGTTTCCGACTGAGGCTCCACTCCACCGACCGCGCAAAAAACAGCAACCGCGCCATCCAACACCCGAAGCGACCTTTCCACTTCCACAGTGAAATCCACATGCCCTGGTGTATCAATTATATTGATTTGGTGCTTTTTCCACTGGCACGTGATTGCGGCGGAAGTAATAGTGATACCGCGCTCTTTCTCCTGTTGCATCCAGTCCATTGTCGCGGTACCTTCATCAACCTCACCCAGCCGATGAACTTTTCCCGTATAATAAAGAACACGCTCGGTGGTGGTTGTCTTTCCCGCGTCAATATGCGCCATGATGCCGATATTTCTGATTCGTCTCAATCGCCTGTCATCTGACATAAAAAACTCCACCGAACAGATCGGAGATAATTTAATTATCTCTTATCTCCTTAAAGTTGTGGAGAAGATTAACCCTTACATAGTTTTTCAAAATCGCTCTTAAGACCGACGAAAACTACCAGCGGAAATGGGCAAAGGCTCTATTTGCCTCAGCCATTTTATGCGTATCTTCTCGCTTTTTGATCGAGGCGCCTTCTTTGTTGGCAGCAGCCATCAATTCCCCGGCCAGCTTATCAGCCATGGTCTTTTCATTGCGCGATTTCGCATATCCGATAATCCAGCGAATCGCCAATGCCTGGCGTCTTTTTTCACTGACTTCCACAGGAACCTGATAAGTTGCGCCACCCACACGACGTGATTTAACCTCCAGAATCGGTTTCACGTTGTTGAGCGCTGTCTCAAACATTTCAAGTCCATTCTTTCCGGTCTTGGATTCAATAAGATCCAAAGCCCGATAAAAAATCTTCTCCGCGATACTTTTTTTGCCCCGTTCCATCAGGCCGTTGATGAACTTTGTCACCACGACGCTGTTGTACTTCGGATCAGGTAAAACTTCTCGCTCTGCTACTTTCCTTCTTCTCGGCATAATTCTGTTCTATTCGTTAAAAATCCGTAAACTATTTTTTCTTCTTTGTTCCATATTTGGACCGCCCCTGCGCACGATCCTGCACGCCTGCTGTATCAAGCACGCCGCGAATGATGTGATAACGCACGCCCGGCAAGTCTTTCACACGTCCGCCACGAATTAGCACAATGGAGTGCTCTTGCAAATTGTGACCTTCGCCGGGAATATAAGCTGTGACCTCAAACCCATTCGTCAAACGCACACGAGCGACTTTCCGCAAAGCCGAGTTCGGCTTCTTCGGAGTTGTCGTGTAAACTCTCGTGCACACGCCCCGTCGCTGAGGAGAACCGGTAAGCGCCGGTGCAGAGGTCTTTTTCGTTACGCGTTTTCTACCAAATCTGACAAGTTGATTAATCGTTGGCAATTTGTCTCTCCATTTTTTAAAAGCCCAAATATAATTAAAATTTATGAAAATAGCAATATTTTTTTTTCATATTTTCACATTTTATGAGAAAATTATGACTCAACCGGCTCATTTTCCACCGATTCTTCAGCATCAGAGTCAGAGGGTGATTCCAGATTGCCTTCTTCGTCCTCATCCTCTTGGCTAAGCACAATAATACTCTGATATTTCCGCAATCCAGTCCCTGCAGGAATCAAATTTCCCATCACGACATTCTCTTTCATTCCGCGCAAATGGTCCACTTTGCCCTCGATGGAGGCATCCGTCAACACGCGAGTGGTTTCCTGGAACGATGCCGCTGATATAAAGCTTTCCGTTGTCAGCGACGCCTTGGTGATTCCCAACAACAGCGGCTCGAAAGTCGCTGGTTTCGCCGGACGAGATTTTGCCGGAGTCTTTTTCCCCTTTGTCAACTTTTGATTGACCTGCTCGAACTCTTTGCGGTCAACAACCTGGTTCACGTAAAAATCAGAATCACCGGCATCCACGACAACCACTTTTGAACGAACCCTTGTATTTTCCTGCTGAAAAATGATTTTGTCAACCTGATCGCCTGGCAGATAAATTGTATCGCCAGGATCGTCAACTTTTACCTTCAACAGCATTTGACGCACAATCACTTCAATGTGTTTGTCATTAATGCGCACGCCCTGCAAGCGGTACACTTCCTGAATTTCGTTCACCAGATATTCCTGGACTTTGTTCGCACCCATGATATTTAAAATATCATGCGGAGCAATTGAGCCTTCACATAATTTTTCGCCAGCAGAGACTAAATCGCCGTCATGCACCAGAATATGTTTACCATAAGGTATCTGATACACTTTTTCTTCCTGACCGTCCTTTGAGGTAACAGTCAACTTCCGAATACCGCGGCGAATTTCTCCAAATTTAACAATACCATCGATCTCGCTGACCACTGCCGGCTCTTTTGGACGACGCGCTTCAAACAATTCAGCGACTCTCGGCAAACCACCCGTGATGTCTCTGGTTTTCGCCAATTCTCGAGGAATTTTCACCAGAAAATCACCGGCTTTTACCTTATCGCCTTCCTTGACCTGAATCGATGACCGAACAGGCAAAATGTAAGAGCTTAATTCAGTGCCATTATCGTCCAAAATTTTGATTTGCGGACTGAGCGATCTGTTTCTTGATTCAATAATCACTCTCTGACGCAAGCCTGTTGCTTCATCAGTTTCCTCACGGAAAGTGATATTTTCAATAATATCTTCAAACTGCACCGTGCCGGAATGGAATGATAAAATTCCGGTCACGTACGGATCCCAACGGAACAGCACATCACCTTTTTTCACTTCTTGTTTTTCTTTGACAATAATTTCCGCTCCGTAAGGAACAATATAGACTGACAATGTTCTGTTTTCTTCATCTTTCAGCTTAATTGTACCATTTCGGGCGATAGTGATGTAGTTTCCGTCTTCTCTTTCAACAAATTTCACATTTTCAAAATAAACAATTCCGTCATTCTTCGCCTGTGCCTGAGATTGCGCGGCAATACGCGCTGCCGTTCCACCGATGTGAAACGTTCGCAGCGTCAACTGGGTACCGGGTTCGCCGATTGACTGTGCAGCAATCACGCCCACAGCTTCGCCCATTTTTACCATTTTCCCGGTCGCCAGATTTCTGCCGTAGCACAAAGCACAAACACCCTGTTTAGCTTCGCAGGTCAAAACCGAACGAATGGAAACGGTTTCAATACCAGCATTGTAAATTAAATCTGCCTTTTCTTCGTCAATCAATTCGCCAGCCTCAACCAGCACATTGCCCTCATCATCGAACACATCTTCTGCAGCAACACGTCCCAAAATTCGGTCACGCAAAGGCTCGATCACTTCCTCGCCTTCTTTCAGGTCACCGATGCGCAGCCCTAAAATTGTTCCGCAGTCATATTCCGTGACAATAACATCATGCGCGACATCCACAAGACGCCTGGTCAAATAACCGGCATCAGCAGTCTTCAGAGCTGTATCAGCCAAGCCTTTTCTCGCCCCGTGCGTGGAAATGAAATACTCTAAAACCGACAATCCTTCTTTAAAGTTCGATGTAATAGGATTCTCGATAATTTCACCCATTTCACCGGTCATTTTCTTCTGCGGTTTTGCCATCAATCCGCGCATAGCAGCTAACTGACGAATCTGTTCGCGAGAACCTCGGGCACCGGAATCAGCCATCATATAGATCGGATTGAATCCATTGGAGGCTTTTTTCAATCGATCCCACATCAAGTCAGCGACCTGGCCTGTTGTATGCGTCCAAATATCGATAATTTTATTGTAACGTTCGCCATCTGTAATAATTTTATTGGCATATTGTTTCATTATCTGATGAACCTGGGTATTTGCCTGGTCAAGAGCTTCCTGCTTCTCGTCTGGCGTGACAACGTCATCCATGCCGATTGTCAAACCGCCTTTCATGGCATAGTAAAAACCCAAAGTTTTAATTTCATCAAGAAACTTTGCTGTTTTCAAGTTGCCGAGTTTGGCATAAATTTCGGCAATGATTTCTTCCACGCGTTTTTTCGTCAACAATTCATTAACGTAAGGAATATCTTCGGGAACGATCTGGTTGAAAATCACACGTCCAGGAGTTGTCTCGATCAATTCGCCCCGAATGCGCGCTTTTATTTTGGCATGCAATCCGACAATGCCGTTATCGTAAGCCAGCATGACTTCTTCAGAGCTGGAAAATATTTTTCCTTCGCCGGGCTCACCAGCGCGGCTTTTGGTCATGTAATAACAACCGAGCACCATATCCTGACTTGGCACAGCTAACGGTCTCCCGTTTGCCGGAGACAAGATATTGTGCGTCGAAAGCATCAACACTCTCGTTTCAACCTGAGCGTAGAAAGAAAGTGGAATATGCACTGCCATCTGATCGCCGTCAAAGTCAGCGTTGAACGCCGCACAAACCAGCGGATGGATCTGAATTGCCTTGCCTTCAATCAAAATCGGCTGAAATGCCTGAATGCCCAATCTGTGCAAAGTAGGAGCGCGGTTAAGCATGATGGGATGATCTTCAATGATCTCCTCTAAAATTTGCCACACTTCATTGCCGCGTTTTTCGACCATTTTTTTCGCGCTTTTTACAGTTTTCACCAAGGCGCGTTCCACTAATTTGCGAATAACAAAGGGCTTGAACAATTCCAGCGCCATTTCTTTCGGCAAACCGCACTCATGCATTTTCAATTCTGGTCCGACAACAATCACAGATCGGCCGGAATAATCAATGCGTTTTCCCAGCAAATTCTGACGAAATCGTCCTTGTTTGCCGCGCAGCATGTCAGAAAGCGACTTCAGCGCCCGGTTCCCGTCGGAACGAACCGCCGCTGTTTTTCTGCCGTTGTCAAATAACGAATCGACAGCTTCCTGAAGCATTCTTTTTTCATTTCTCAGAATAACTTCGGGAGCCTTTATTTCCAATAATTTTTTCAAACGATTATTGCGGATAATCACGCGACGATACAAATCATTCAAATCTGATGTCGCAAAACGTCCGCCTTCCAGCGGCACCAACGGTCTTAATTCCGGCGGAATGACCGGAATGATCGTCATAACCATCCATTCGGGCTTGTTCTCTTTGAACATCTTGCTCCGCTTGAACGCCTCGATTACTTTCAACCGTTTCAGTGCATCTTTTCTGCGCTGAATGGACGTATCAACCTGAATCTGATGACGCAGTTCCCCTGAGAGACGCTCAACGTCCACTCGCTTTAAGAGCTCCAGAATGGCCTCGCCGCCAATCTTGGCAACGAAACGCTCGCTCTCATCCTCCGCCTCCTCGGCTTCAGGAAACTCGCTCAAAATGCGAAAATAATCTTCTTCGCTGATGAGCTCTTTTGCTTTCAAACCGCTTTTGCCGGGCTGGATAACGACGTAAGATTCGTAGTAGATAATTCTTTCCAACTCCGACATGCTGAGCCCTAAAACATAGCCGATTTTTGAGGGCAGAGATTTCCAGTACCAAATGTGCACCACAGGAACAGCGAGAGAAATGTGTCCCATTCGTTCGCGCCGCACACTTTTCGTGGTGACTTCCACTCCGCATCGATCACAAATGATGCCTTTATATCGAATTCGTTTGTATTTCCCGCAATGGCATTCCCAATCCCGTACCGGCCCGAAAATTTTTTCGCAAAAAAGCCCGTCTTTTTCAGGCTTAAAAGAACGATAATTAATCGTTTCCGGCTTGGTAACTTCCCCGTAAGATCTTTCCAGAATCTTATCAGGAGAAGACAAATTAATCGCTATTGCATTAAATTTTGGTTTGCTGATCATTTCTGGTTTCATTGACAGCATCAAGGGAATGACCTCCCTTCATCTCTTATATTATAATTAAAACTAATGAACTGAAATTATCTGATAAAATTAAATTCCACCTTCATCTTTCAAATTAAGTAACTCCACGTCAAGTCCGAGCCCCATCAGTTCTCTAATTAATACATTGAACGATTCAGGCACTCCCGGATCAGGCAAAGATTCGCCCTTGACGATAGCCTCGTACGCCTTGGAACGTCCGCGTACGTCGTCAGACTTAACGGTCAAAATTTCCTGCAATGTATGCGCAGCGCCGTAGGCTTCAAGAGCCCAGACCTCCATTTCTCCGAAACGCTGGCCGCCAAATTGCGCTTTTCCACCTAAAGGCTGCTGCGTAATCAGCGAGTACGGCCCAATAGAGCGCGCGTGTATTTTATCTTCAACCAAATGAGATAATTTCATAATGTAAATGAATCCGATGGTCACCGGATTATCAAATTGTTCGCCGGTTCTGCCATCAAACAGAATTGATTTTCCGTCACGCGGCAAACCAGCTTCTTCCATTTCCGTCTGCACTTCTTCCAATGAAGCGCCGTCAAAAACCGGTGTTGAGTACATCACGTCAAGGATTTTTCCCGCCCATCCGAGACTCGTTTCCATGATTTGTCCCAGATTCATTCGAGATGGAACGCCGAGCGGATTAAGTACGATGTCAACCGGTGTGCCGTCAGGCAAAAATGGCATATCTTCAACAGGCACAATAGTGGCAACCACACCTTTATTTCCGTGTCGGCCCGCCATCTTATCGCCAATCATCAATTTACGCTTTTTCGCGACATACACTTTCGCCATTTGCACAATACCTGGAGGCAGTTCATCGCCGACAGTCACTTTAAATTTTTGATTTTCATAATCCTCTTGCAAGGAGTCCAGCTTTTTATAATATTGCTCTAAAATTTCTGCGACAAGCTCATTTCGTTCTGCGTCATCCACTAACGGGCGAGTCAAATCTAAAGCATCAAAATCCAGATTTTCCAATAAATCTTTTTTCAAAACAGTTTTCGCCCGTACAACAACCTTTCCGCCATCCAATTCACTGATACCGGCGGATTTCTGATCCAGCAATACTCTTCTTAACTTTTTGTCGCGCAAACGTTTTATTCGCTGTTTTTCAGCGGTGTACCATTTTTCGACTTTCTCTAATTCTTTCTTTTCCAGACGTTTATTCTTGGCGTCCCGTTTTTTCCGGGAGAAAAGCTTCGTGGCGATCACAGTACCATGCAACCCCGTCGGCGCTTTCAAAGATGCGTCTTTCACATCGCCCGCTTTTTCTCCAAAAATCGCTTTCAGCAATTTTTCTTCCGGAGTCGGATCAGTCTCCCCTTTAGGGGTCACTTTGCCAACCAGGATATCTCCCTCGTGCACCTCAGCGCCGACGCGGATAATTCCGTTCTCATCGAGATCCTTTGTCGCCTCTTCGCTCACATTGGGAATTTCTCTCGTCAATTCTTCTTCACCGCGCTTGGTATCGCGCACCTGAGTTTCCAGCACTTCGATGTGAATCGAGGTATAGACGTCCTCTTGCACGACTCTCTCTGAAATAACGATCGCATCCTCAAAATTATATCCGCGCCACGGCATGAAAGCGACCAGCACGTTTCTTCCCAGCGCTAATTCGCCGCCCTCAGTAGCGCAACCGTCGGCAAGGACATCTCCTTTTTGAACCCTGTCCCCTTCTCTGACCAAAGGAATTTGATTAGTGCACGTATCCTGATTTGACCTTTTAAATTTCTGCAGCGGATAAACATCTGTCTCGTCGCTGTCAAAATCCAGCAAACTTTCAACATTCAATTCAGCATCCGCGTCAAGGTCATCTGCTCGGACGACTATTTTGGTCGCGTCAACTCTTTCAACAACACCGCTGCGCCGGCAAACAATCATAGCGCGGGAATCGAGGGCAACTTTTGCTTCAACACCAGTTCCCACTATGGGAGCTTCCGGTTTCAAAAGCGGAACTGACTGGCGCTGCATGTTTGAGCCCATCAACGCGCGGTTGGCGTCATCGTGCTCTAGAAAAGGAATGAGTGACGCAGCCGCGGAAACCATCTGTGTCGGGGACACATCCATATAGTCCACTTCCTTTGGAGTGACCAGCGGAAAATCACCGCGGAATCTCACCTGCACGCGATCATTAATAAAATTTCCTTTTTCATCAATAGGCGCATTTGCCTGAGCAACACGCAAATTTTCTTCATCATCAGCCGAGAGATAGTGAATTTCATCAGTAACTCTGCCATCAACGACCTTGCGGTACGGCGTTTCGATAAATCCCAGTTTATTAATTCGTCCGAATGTCGTCAGCGATGAAATTAGTCCGATATTCGGACCTTCCGGCGTTTCAATGGGGCACAGACGCCCATAATGCGTGTAATGCACATCACGGACTTCAAAGCCTGCTCTTTCCCGCGTCAAACCTCCCGGCCCCAGAGCACTCAATCGTCTTTTGTGCGTCATCTCAGCTAAAGGATTCGTCTGATCCATAAACTGAGAGAGCTGGCTGGTGCCAAAGAATGTATTGATCACTGACAGAATTGTCCGTGCGTTCACCAAATCCTGCGGCGTCAACTCCTCGTTGTCCCGCAAATTCATGCGTTCTTTGACGGTCCGCGCCAATCGAGACAGTCCGACGCTCATCTGAGCTGCCAACTGTTCGCCGACAGTTTTAATTCGTCGATTTCCTAAATGATCGATGTCATCTGCCTGGATTTTACCATTGCGCAAATCCAGCAAATAATTAATGATCGCAATAATATCTTCTTTTGTCAGTACTGTCACATCGGGATCAATAGAAAGTCCCAATTTATTATTCAAGCGATAACGCCCTACTTCGCCCAGATCGTAACGCTTGGGGTTGAAGAAAAAGCGAAAAACCAAATTCCTCGCTGTCTCCAAATCCGGTGCATCTCCGGAACGCAAATGCCTGTAAATCATCTCCAACGCCTCTTTCTCCGATTTTGTCGGATCTTTTCTGATCGTGTTGTTGATGATTTCCGGGCTGTAAGGTGATTCAGACTTGACAAATTTGACTTTTTCAATATGGTGGGCGCGCAGATTTGCCAGAGACTCCTGATCCAAAGTTGAATCTTTCTCCAACAAGATCTCGCCCGTCTCATAATCTATCACATCCATCAATACGGTTTTGCCGAAGTAGGACTCGATTTTCTTGTCGTCCACACCGACTTCCTCAACCATATCGAATAACTCATAAATTTCCCGATCCGTTGAGTATCCAATCGCACGCAGCAAGGTTGTCACCGGGAATTTTTTACGACGATCAATGTAAAAATACATCACATCGTTAATATCAGTGACAAATTCCAACCAGGATCCCCGAAGCGGGATAATTCGCGCCGAGTAAATTTTTGTGTCATTGGGATGTTTCATTTCATCAAAGAAAGCACCCGGAGAACGATGAAGCTGACTGACAACAATCCGCTCCGCGCCATTGATAATGAATGTACCCTTTTCCGTCATCATGGGGATGTTTCCCAAATAGACGGTCTGTTCCATCGAATCAATTATTTCACCGGAATCGCTCTCAGGGTCTCGAATCGACAAACGCAGCTTGGCCTTCAGCGGAGCAGCATACGTATTGCCCCGTTCCTGGCACTCATCCACTGAGTATTTCGGTTTTTCGAGATAATATGAAATGAAATCCAGCACAAAATTTTCTCGACTGTCCTCAATCGGGAAAATACTGTTGAAAACCGCCTGCAATCCTTTGTTCTCACGTTTTTCCGGTGGAACATCCGGCTGAACAAATTCTTTGAATGATTCCAATTGAATATTCAGCAAATCAGGCAGATCAACTATTGTCTGAATTTTGGAAAATGATTTTCTTTGGCGTTTTGTCTTTTGCATTAAAAAATCAACCTCTCTTCAACGTACGTTGCATACTCGATAATATAAAATAATCTTCGAAACAAGTTAATGACCCATTTGGCTCATCTGCTCAACCATGTTCCGAAGAATATTTTGATAAAAATCGATATTGAACGTTTTACTTAATTTCGACTGTAGCGCCGACTTCTTCAAATTTCTTTTTGATTTCTTCTGCTTCGTCTTTGTTCACACCTTCTTTAACCGCTTTGGGTGCAGAATCAACCAATTCTTTGGCTTCTTTCAAGCCCAGAGATGTAAGCTCTCTGACAACTTTGATGACCTGAATTTTCTTGTCGCCAACTGAAGACAGCACAACATCGAACTCAGTTTTTTCTTCTGCAGGTTCAGCAGCTCCGCCAGCGGCTCCGGCTGCAGCAACGGGCGCAACCATCGCGGCTTGAGCTGAAACGCCAAATTTGTCTTCCAGAACTTTGACTAGCTCGACCAGTTCCAGAACTGATAATTTTTCAATGGACTCAACAATTTTAGCCACATTTTTGCTGGTTGTCGTTGTCTCTGCAGCTTTTTCTTCAGCTTTCGTTTTCGCCTCAGACATTTCTTGTCCTCCGTAAAAAAAGTTTACTAAAAATCAATTTTCTTTTTGTTCTTTAATTTGATCCAAAACATTCACTATGGATGCTACTACTCCGTTCAGGACAGTCACCAGGCTGCGAAGCGGCGCGCTGACCATGCCGACGGTTTGAGCATAAATTTCATCTTTGGACGGCAGTGATGCAATTTCTCTAAATCGTTTTTCATCATACACATTACCGTCAAAAATACAGGCTTTTAGCTGTAGCTTGTCATTTTTCTTGGCAAAATCGGACAATACTTTTGCAGCCACAACAGGATCTGCCAATGCAAATGCCATGGCAGTGGGCCCTTCTAAATAGGGAAGCAATGCTTCATATCCGATTTTGTTCACTGAAAGTCGAGCCAATGTGTTTTTCACTACCTTAAACTCAACTTCTGCTTCACGAAGCTTACTGCGCAATTCGCTGATTTCCTCAACGTCTAACCCTTTGTAGTCGGCCAAATAAACGCCTTTGGCCTGGGTTATCTTTTCCGCAATTTCTTCTACAATTTTTTCCTTTTCCGGGCGTGCCATTACTCTATCATCCTTAAGCTAAAATTTTGATTACCTGTTTATTTTAGTTCATCCAGCAACGCTGACCGATCCAGCGGGATGCCGGGATTCATTGTCGTGGTAATTGTCGCTGCACGCAAATACTGCCCTTTTGCAGATGCTGGTTTCATGCGAACAACAGTATCCACAAATGCCAGAATATTTTCCCTGATCTTTTCTTCATCAAAAGAGATTTTACCGACGGCTGCGTGCATGTTTCCGTAACGATCCACGCGAAATTCAATTTTACCGGCTTTCACTTCTTTGACCGCCTGAGCGACATCCATCGTCACCGTGCCGCTTTTCGGATTCGGCATAACTCCCTTTGGGCCTAAAATGCGGCCGAGTTTTCCCACCGCGCCCATTGCATCAGGTGTCGCGATAATGACGTCGCAATCGAGCCATCCCTGCTGAATTTTTTCGACGTACTCGTCCAAACCAACATAGTCGGCGCCCGCTTCTTCCGCTTCTTTTTCTTTAATGCCTTTTGTCAAAACAAGCACTTTTGCTGTTTTGCCTGTGCCGTGCGGAAGTGTTACAGTTCCCCGAACCATTTGATCGGCATGGCGAGGATTCACGCCAAGGCGAAGCGCTACTTCAATGGATTCATCAAACTTTGCAAGCGGCAACTCTTTCATTACCTTAATCGCTTCATCCAGAGAATATGTTTTCCCTCTTTCCAGCTTCGCCAAAGCTTCTTTATAGCGTTTACTTCTTTTCATTTCTTCTCCATCCAAATCAGATTAAATCCACAGATTAATCTTCGACTGTAATCCCCATGCTTCGCGCAGTACCTTCGATCATGCGCATCGCATTTTCAATCGAATAAGCGTTTAAATCCGGCATTTTCAACTCGGCAATTTCGCGCACTTGTTCACGCGTCACTTTCCCGACTTTGTCGCGATTCGGCACACCGGATCCCTTGTCCAAACCAGCGGCGCGTTTCAACAGAACCGCTGCCGGCGGCGTTTTAGTGATAAAGGTGAAAGAACGATCCGCATAGACCGTAATCACGACCGGGATAATCAGCCCCTGTTTGTCCTGAGTCTTTGCATTGAACGCCTTGCAGAATTCCATAATATTGACGCCATGCTGCCCCAGAGCCGGGCCTACCGGCGGAGATGGATTTGCATTTCCCGCCGGGATCTGCAACTTGATTGTTCCAACAATTTTCTTAGCCATGAAACTTTACTTCTCCAATTCTACTTGTAAAAAGTCCAATTCGACTGGTGTGGATCGACCAAAAATACTGACCATCACTTTAAGCTTATTTTTCTCTTCATTTACTTCTTTGACGACCCCGCTGAAATCTGTAAAAGGCCCGTCAATAACCTTGATCGGATCGCCAACCCTGAACGGCACTTCCAACAATTCTCTATTTTTCGCTTCATCCACGCGCCCCAGAATCCGTTTCACTTCTTCGGGTCGTAATGGCTGAGGTCTATTTTTTGAGCCGACAAAATGGGTCACGCCAGGTGTATTGGCGATCAGATGAGTCGTTTCTGTATCCAGAAGCATCTCAATCAAAATATAACCCGGGAAAAACACCTTACTCTTATGTTTCTTCTTCCCGTTTTTCATTTCAGTGACTTCTTCTGAGGGAACAAGAACAGTCGGGATTTTTTCCTGCAATCCCAACCGAGCAATTTCACTGTCAAGATATGCCTTGACTTTATTCTCATGCCCGGACAATGTGTGAATAACGTACCATTTTGTTTGTTGTTCTTCCAATTTCCCTCACCTGAAATAATCTAAAAAATAAAATTCAATATCGCTTCTAAAATTTTGTCAGTTGCAAAAATGAACAGCGTTAACACTAAAGTAACGACAATCACGACGGTCGTTGTACCCTTAAGATCTTCCTTATCAGGCCAACTCACTTTCGCCATTT